>CALFSX010000012.1 GCA_937916515.1 uncultured Planctomycetaceae bacterium
CTGCACGCCCTGTCCCTGCACGCCCGAAACTGCAGGCTGCATTGGGGGCAGCATCTGAACCTGACCTCCTGGATAACCAGCATGGGCATACCCAGCGTCGGCGTACTGAGGCAGCATATTGGCACTTTCCAGACTGTAACCGGAAGCGATGCCTCGATTCTGACCGGTCCCAAAAGGCTGTACCTGATACACATTTGTATCGGGATTTCCTTCGCTGCGTCCGTATTTATACAGGTCGTCATCGTTTGGATGAGTCACGTAGAAATTCGGTAAAGGCGGCACTTCGTCGGGTTCCATCGCTCGCACAATTTCCGGTGTCACAAGTACCAACAATTCCACTTCGTCTTCCGACGAATTTTTACTGTGAAACAGCCGACTGCCAATGAAAGGAATGTCGCCAAGCAACGGGATGCGGCTAATCTGAGTCGACATTTGGCGAGAGATCAAGCCACCAATCGCCAGCGTCTGTCCTTCTCGCAGTTCGACAGTGGTCTGAACACGTTTCACGGTGGTTCCAGGGATTCCATTCACTGAACTATTGCCGTCGATGGCACTGAATTCAGGTACAATCTGCATACGAACGAGATCATGATCGATGACCGTCGGCGTCACCACCATGCTGGTACCGACACCTCGAAACGAAGTATTCTGACCGCCGCCCAATCCGATAATTGTGGGTACGGCAAATTCACCGCCAGCCAGCAAACTGGCAGAATGACCGCTCATGCAGACAATTGTTGGTTCTGCCAGCAATGTGGCGGTGCCGTTTGTCGCCAGCCACTTCAACAACACGTTGATTTCACCGTTTTCGAAAATGCCGCTTAGCGTGGCTCCACTGGCGCCACCCAGGGATGCACCAATACTGTGTCGACCATTGTTGAATAAGGTGTTCCAGTCAATGCCCATATCTCGCAACTGACTGCGGCTGATCTCCGCAATCACCACGCGCATCTTGATGTTGTATTCGCCGGGAACTTCCAGCATGTTGACGATCGAATCCTGAAACTGAATGCCTCCACTCTGAAACTGATTCTGCCCCTGACCACCGTTGTTGTACAGATTCGAAGCGTTTCCCGAATTACCACCGTTGCCGCCAAACTGATTCAACGAACGAAACACTTCCGATCTCACGACCTGCAGAATCTGATCTGCTTCCTCTGGATCGTAAGCCTGCCCCTTCACCAGCACCTGACTACCAACCGGAACCAGATACACGTTCGAATTCGGAAACAGCTCCGAAAGACGTCGTTCAAGTCGAGAAAAATGAGCACGCCGCTGCTCTTCCAGATTTTCGTCACGTACCACCGTTACTTCATAAATGGCCGGCGCGGCGTGACCTTCAAACCAGATCATCAGGTCGGTTGTTCCCAGTTCCAGACCAACAATCGCCAACTCAGAAGGACTGTATTGAACATAATTGCAAACTGTGGAATCCGTAACGGCCAGGCGTCTTACGTTACTTCTGGTTAAGACCAACTGGCTATGTCGGCGCTCAACAACAAGTTTGAATTCGGGCTTCAAAACGGTTTCGATGTTGGGACTATGCTGAGCCGCCACCTGGCCGGAAATACCGGATCGTTCATAAAACTGCCCTGCCGATGCCAAGCGCGTCGCAGAAACCTGAGGTGAACCAGTCAACTGAAGCTGACCAAACACTGAACCAGGAAAACAGGCAAAAACAGCCGCAGCAACAACCAGCACACAACTGCGTGCAGTTGTGTGCTGTAAATTTTGAGATTGAAAAAAGTGGTTCATTCCAAATTGCATTTCGAAGGTGCTCCTTCAAGGTTGCATCTTCGGCATAGGCACAGCCGCACCGATGGTATCCCGCTCAAAGCGCACGCATGCAGCAAACTCCGGGGATACGGATACACTTCCCTCCATCGACTAAAGCAGAACTTCAACTTTTCACCGGTCTGCCGATATATTCAATTCGGTTGAAACAATTTCTTCGGTTAGGCAAGCTGCACAAACATGGGGGATTCTCGGAGAGAGCGGGCTGTAAAGTAAACCGACAAAAACTGAGCAAATGCATAACAGTAATGTCGTTGACCGCGCAATTCTGCAACCAGCGGTTTGTCTGCGGCTATTGCAGTAGCCGCAGTCGCCAGCCTTTGAGATTCAAGGGCAAAGCAACTGAAGCTCTGTCGAGTTGCGAGACCGTCCACCTCAAAGATTTAGCCCCGACAAAGGCACGGGAAGCAAAATCACAGAAACGCTTAGACGCCGGTCAATGAGTGATGCTGGATGTGCAACCTTAACGGTTAGGCAGAACGGATAGTTCCATTTACAACGATCCCTCTGAAGCCAACACTTTTTCAGGTTAGGAAAAAGAAGCCGCCAAGGACGTCCGATAGCTGAGGCAAAGGCCGAGCCCTTGCTCGCCATTTTGTAAATTCGACTTCAGAGATCGGCCATCCCCGGCAGGAAGCAAGTCGCGATGCGAACTCACACACCAGTAAATGGTTCCACCAGCCAAAGTGAACGTAACTTCGAAAGAAGAACCGATGTCGGAACGTGTGCATCAATCGCCTGCCGCAACACGCTGGTCACTATGGTATTGACTTTTGCATTCGCAATGACAAGCACTGCCTGGGCTCAGGAATGCGGTTGTTCACCTGCGGAATCGTATGCTGGCGGTTATTACTCAGGTGGATCAGCCGGGCAACTGTTTCCGTACGACCAACAGGACACCTGGCTTCACGGACAACATCAGCGAGTTCCATCCTACGGCGGCTACGGCAGTTTTCGACCGTATAACTATCGCCATGTCGCTCCACAGGCACAGATCGCGTCAGGCTGGGGAGCCACACATGGCATGACGTATTCTCAACAGTTCTTCAACAAGTATCGCAATTCGTACCTTGATGGAAATCTTCAGGCGAACGTCGGTAACAACGCACACGGCCAGAACGTACAAACCGGGCAACCTCAAACTGGAACGCCACCGTTTGCTGGCCTTGTCAGCTTCCCACGCGTTCAACCTAACACTGAACACGCTGCTCCTCTGCTATCCCCAATACTCCAGCAAAGCTCCCTGAAACCACAACGATCGGTGGCAGTTCCCAGTGGTCCACCGATTCACGTTTACCCTGCGTCTGCGACCCTACGAAACTGAAAGCGTTCAGCCATCGACCGCGACAGCCGCGATCGTGGCGTGCAGCATTTGTCTCGTTGAAATCACATTGCAAAAGTCGGATCGCATTCCGGCACACTGTGCATGAACGGTTTCACACATCCAACGAATTCTGAAACTTCTTCGCATACCGGAACCGTGCCTGCAGACCTGTGTTCGCAAAAGCAAACGTGTCACCGTCCCAATCGATGGATCGTGACACGTTTTTCTGTTTGAATGCGGACAGTTGCGCCCGTAAGTTCTTTCCATTCAATGAAAATTCCACGATGAAAATTGCCCGCCTTTTGCTATCCGACAGTTCAGAGTGTTACGCTAGCGTGCAGCCTGATGGATCCTACAATCAACTGGATGGTTGCTTGTTTGAAGGTCTTTCTGAAACAGGTAAGACAGTCACAGGAAAACTGTTAGCTCCACTGGTTCCGGTAGACATCCTGTGCATCGGTCTGAACTATCGGAAGCACGCAGCAGAAGGCGGTTCAGCTCCGCCGGAAAATCCGATCCTGTTCATGAAGACCGTCAGCACGCTGCAGAACCCCGGCGACCCAATTGTGTTGCCAACGAAACTTAAGAGCAACAAAGTCGACTATGAATGCGAATTAGCAGTGATCATTGGCAAGCGATGCCTCAACGTATCGAGAGCGGACGCTCTTGACTATGTGCTGGGCTACACTGCCGCTAACGACGTAAGCGCCCGCGACTGGCAAAAAAACGGAGGAGGAGGCCAGTGGTGTCGCGGCAAGACATTTAACACGTTCTGCCCATTAGGACCGCACCTGATCACTGCCGACGAAATCCCCAATCCCAACTCGCTGTCGATCAAGACGATTCTTAACGGCAAAACAATGCAGGACTGGAACACCGATGACATGATCTTCGATGTTCCCACACTGATTGAATTTTTAAGCGCGAGCACCGTCTTGCTGCCGGGCACGGTCATCTTAACGGGCACTCCGCATGGAGTCGGCTTCGCTCAGGATCCTCCCGTGTTTCTTAAACAAGGCGACAGCGTAACCATTAAAATTGAAAACATTGGCTCACTCACAAACCCTGTCGTGGATGAAGTACTTTCATAAGTCCGGCGCTCTGATCGTGGGTCGAATCCGACAGAACCGACCCACGAACAGATTTGTCAGACATCATAGATGTGAGCCCCGAAACGCCGCATTCACCCGGGACGACGCCGCACCGAAGTCAGCTAATTTATGTGGCTGAAGATGCGAACCTGATGGCCGGATTCATGAGCCTTACCCAAGGCGGGTGTATCGACTTCACCTACATTCGATTTGAATACCGAGGTCACGGATTATTCCGCCGGCTTTATGAAAAAATCGAATCTCATGCGCTCGCCAGCGATGTTGCTGAGCTATGGGTGCACGCGAGCTTAACTGCTCAACCAGCATTTTCCACATTGGGATTTACGGTCGTCATGCAGGAAACCGTCAACATCGGCGACCAGAAACTGAAACGTTTTGAGATGCGAAAACTACTGACCAACAACACCGCAGAATCTGCTGTACGGCAGTAAGAAAGTCGCTCAGCCCGCCGAAGACACCGCGATTCCAGCGAGGCAGGAATCGCGGCAGCCAGGCCAGAGGCTAAGACGCAACCAGCGAAGCCAGTACTTTGCGAGTTCCCGTAAACGTGCGACGACCATGCATGGCCACATAGTTGTCAACCAACGCAACGTCGCCGGTTTGCCAGGGAATGTCGAACGAGATCTCATCGGCCAGCTCAATTACCTTGGCCATCACAGCCTTATCAAGTGCAGAACCGTCGCCGAACGTGATCGATTTTGAAGGGTCGTTTCGAACATCCTTCCAGCCACGAAATGCGGCGATCAATTGATTGAAGAAGGCCGTTCGACCGTCACCAAGATCTCGCACTGCCGGCAACCTCGGTGTCGTTACCTTCAGGCAGCCATTCGACTGCCATTCCCAGGTGTATCCCAACGACGACATTCTGGCCTCCGCCTGTTCGGGCGTGGTTGCCTTCCACGTACTTTGCCAACTTCGCCCCATGCCGGACGCGGCATCATCGGCTGCTGGCATAATATGAGAATACAACAGGCCTTTTGTTGTGCAATCAGCGGCGAATTGCGGAAGTTCGCGTTTCAATCTCGCAAAAAGTACATCGCTACGACAAATGGGAGTTGCCCCACCCTGCTGAGCTGCCATTTCACAAAAGAAGAACAACTTGCTGGGAAAGATGGGCGTTTGCGCCATTTCGTGATGCAGAAAGATGCTGACATCTGCGGGCGCTTCATTCGCTGTAAAAACGCGAGGTGTCCGGTTAGTTCTGACCGCGTTGGACAAGGAGTCTTCGTAGGTGAAATTCGGCAACCCGAAAGCTGCAATAAACTGATCAAAGTCCTGTGCCGTTTGCACGGGAAACCCACGAAACAGAATCGCGCCATGATCAAACGCTTTCCGGCACAGCGAATCACTATTTTCGGTCAGCCAAACAGCAGCGCCATCCAGACTCAACGCATCTTCACACTGCAAAATCAGTGGAAACAAAGAACTGCCATCGTCTGTGCGTAAACCATCAACTTGAATTTCAGAAACCTGCATTGCGTCCACCTGTTGAACTGAAAAAAAGATCAGTACGGGAATTAACATCGACGGATCTTAGCAGACTTCAGTCCGTGAGTCTTAGTCACCAGGCAGCTCACAATGTGCTGTTACTCACTAATTGGCGGCAGGGCAATTAATGGAGCAACAATCATCATTCGTAGATCGGAAGAAACGTATTGAAGGCAGCCTCACCAAAATGACCGGGATCGTTGAATCGACGATTTTGATCAAGAGCAGAGATCGCCGCCATTTGAGCATCGCTTAGCTCAAAATTAAATACGTTGATGTTTTCGATCATACGTTGTTTGCTGGACGTCTTTGGAATAACGGCCGTTCCTCGCTGAACACCCCATCGCAACAACACCTGAGCGACAGTTTTTCCGGTTGCATTGGCAACTTCCCTGACGACCGGATGCTCCATGACGGCCTCTGACGGATCCGCCATTCCTAAACTAAAATAGCTTTGAGCACCCAATGGAGAGAATGCGGTGTAGGTAATTTTTTCCTGCTGGCAGTACCGCAGCAACTTTTCCTGCGTCAGATAAGGGTGCGTTTCAACCTGCAAAACCGCAGGGCGAATATGAGCATAAGTCAGCAAGTCACGAATCTGGCTGGTGCCGAAATTGCAAATTCCAATATTTCTAACCAAACCACTCTTCGCCAGTTCTTCCATGGCCTGCCATGTTTCGCTGACTGGAACTCGAGCTTCTTCGATGGTCGGATTTTTTGCGTCTGGATCAAACAACCAACCTGGTGGGTAGCTCTTTTCGAAAGGCACAAATCGCTGTGCAATCGGAAAGTGGATCAAATAAAGATCCAGATAGTCCAGCCCCAGATCTTCCAACGATCGTTCGCACGCTATTCGCACGTGATCAGCCGCGTGATACGTATTCCACAGTTTTGATGTAACCCAAAGGTCCTCGCGGTCGCACACTCCATCGCTGATTGCGCTGGCAATGCCCTGCCCGACTTCGACTTCATTGCCATAGTCGCAGGCACAGTCCAGATGTCGATATCCGACCTCAATTGCCGTGCGGCAGACTTCAGCAGTCTTGTCTTTATCGACCTTCCAAAAACCGAAGCCAACCTTGGGGAACCGTGCGCCCCACTTCATGTTGAAGCAGTCTACCTGATCTGCAAAACCAGCTGCTGGAACGTCACTATTTTCATTACTCATGCTTGAAACTTCCACATCGGAAACGACCGTCTTCGGTGCCCGATTCTTAACCTTCACCGTGGGCTGAACAGCTTCGACAACACCTGGCTCAGCCACCACAACTGCCGACTCGCGATCATCTGCAACGACGATGTCACTCACAACGGGCTGCAAGCTCAAGACATCATCGGCAACCAATTCGTCTGGCGGCGCAATTTTTGTTGCAGTCACAGATTCCTGCGGAACAGGCCTGACAAACTTACGCGAAGCTTTCTTCTTTTGCTTTTTCGCAACTGCGGTCGCAAGCTTCACTGTCGCCGACGGCTTTTGAGCCTTCTTTTTGACGCTGGCGGACTTCTTCCGCTTTTTCGTCGTTTTTGCTTTGGCCGCCTTCTTCAGCTTTTTGACGTCAGCCATATCGTCACTCGATTCATCACGCACTGCATCTGCCTGCGGCTGATCTTCATCGCCCCAGAAAAACTGCATTTGCCCCGGCAAGACAACGTTGTTCTCTTCCACCACTGCAACCTGAATTAAGAAGTCGTTTGCGAAATTACGAATCTCCGAACCTGAATCAGGTCAAACGACCTGGTCACGTCTTCAGCTTCAAGGACCAACGTCCGCAAACATCAAAAAGTACAGGGAATATACGTCTTCCCAGCTTACACCTGAAGGCTCACTTCATTGTCAGCAGCAGCAGAGGATTCGCAAGAATTTGAGGATTTTGCCGCCCAAAGGTCGGGTTAATTCACGTAAATCCGCACCATCTTCAACAGAACCCTGAGTCAGCACATCTACCACCACTCACGCGACAAGCCGCATTCATTTCTGCAGCCCCTCTGAAAAAGCCGCAAAACAAAGGACACCAACGGCGATCGAACCGATTTCCAACAGCCTTCCATCGTTCAAGCTTTGCGAATCGAAGAAAGTGTTTTCAATGACGTCTGCCCGAATTTACTATGAAAAACGTGCATTAAACGGCCCCGAACGCCTTTGCTGAAGCCGCTTTGACATAAGACGTGCCCAAGAAAACCTGATCACTGGATCTGCCAGCGACATGTTCTTGAATTTCCCAAATGCGTTTGTGATTCGGCCGAATTCCGTAGATCATAGGTCAAGAGGCAAGTCCGCATTCGCAAACGCGACTACGATTCGTGCAGACTGATGTCGAGCTGGTATTTTCCACCTTGAAAGATCGGCTCCAAACAACGTCCGTGCATTCTCCGTAAGCCACGATCCTCCAGAGACTTCGAATAACGAATTAACATCACACAACTCAATTCGAAAGACCATAAGACGATGACAAACTGGGTACAAGTCGGCAACGACGCTCCTGAATTTTCGCTGCAAGCCACCGATGGCAGCACTGTGCAACTTTCAAAACTTAAAGGCCAACCGGTTGTTCTGTACTTTTACCCCAAAGATGATACTCCCGGATGCACCATCGAAGCCTGTGCATTCCGAGACCGCAAGTCTGAACTTGCCGACCTGGGAGCTGTTGTGCTGGGAGTCAGCCCGGACGACATCGCAAGCCATGGCGCGTTCACCGAAAAGTTTGATCTGAACTTTCCGCTGCTCGCCGACACAGATCACAAAGTCGCCGAAGCCTATGGCGCCTGGCGAGAGCGAACTCGTGATGGAAAGACGTTCATGGGAATTCAACGATCTACGTTTGTGATCGACGCAACGGGCAAGCTTGCCAATGTCTGGGAAACCGTCAACGTCGAAGGACACGATGCAGAAGTGATCGCTGCATTGCAGAAAATCACAGGCAACTAATTCAACGCACACAGCCCATCAAGAATCAAACCTCCACTTTATTTTCCCCGTGGATTGCCAAATGCTTAGCCTCATTCGCTACATCTTTATCGCAGCCGTTTTCGTAGCATCACAGTCGGCAAGTATCGCTGCTGACCGTCCCAACATCCTGTTGATGATGGTGGATGACCTGGGATTTTCAGACTTCGGCTGCTATGGCAGCGAAATCGAAACTCCCAACGTCGATTCGCTGGCCAGCAACGGACTGCGAATGAATCAGTTTTACAACACAGCCAAATGCCACTCGTCACGTATCTGCCTGTTGACCGGAAAATATACGTTTCAGGCTGGTAACGAAGCCATGGACAAGGCACTTACGATTGCCGAAGTCATGCAGCACAACGGATACTTCACGGCAATGGCAGGCAAATGGCATCTGGATAAGCAGCCTACCGATCGAGGATTCATGAGGTACTGGGGCCACCTTTCCGGAGCCACGAATTTTTTCAAGGGAGACGAAACCTTTCGCCTGAACGGCGAAAAATGGGCGAACTTCGATGACGACTTCTATACAACGGACGCCAACGTTGACTTTGCGATTAAGTTTATTGACGAAGCTTTGGAAACCGAAAAACCGTTCTTCCAATATATTGCCTTCAACGCACCACACTATCCTTTGCAGGCTAAACAAAAGGACGTTCTGAAATACAAAGGTCGCTACTCCGCCGGTTGGGACGAAATTCGCAAACAGCGTTATGCAAAGCAAACCGCCATGGGTTTGATTGACGCAAAGCACAAACTCAGCGAACGCCCGGACTATATTCCGGGATGGGAACAACTAACGCCGGAAGAACGTCAATGGGAAGAAGCCAGAATGGAAGTCTTCGCCGCGATGGTCGACTGTGTTGACCAGAACATCGGTCGCCTGGTCACTCACCTCAAGGGGAAAGGCGTCTATGAAAACACACTGATTTTACTGTGTTCAGACAATGGAGCATGCCCCTTTGACCGAACCCGCGGTAAACAATTGAAACCGTGGGATCCGGAATCATATTGGTGCTACGACGTCGGCTGGGCTCACGTAGGCAACACTCCCTTTCGGTGGTACAAACAGAATCAGCACGAAGGCGGCATTTCGTCACCATTGATTGCTCACTGGCCGCACGGACTTACCGCCGACAAAGGTTCAATCAGCGAACAACCGGGACACCTGATCGACCTGCTGGCCACCTGCGTTGATGCTTCATCCAGCAGGTATCCGTCGCAGTTCAAGGGCCAGCCAACAACTCCGATTCAGGGAAAATCGTTGCTGCCAATCCTGCAGGGCAAACAGCGTGAAGGCCACGATTGGCTGTACTTTCAATTTGCAAACAATCGAGCCATTCGCAAAGACAACTGGAAAGCCGTCTCTGCAATCGGCGGCAAGTGGGAACTCTACAACCTTGCCGAAGATCGTACTGAACTAAAGGACCTTGCCGACAGCAAACCTGAACTGACAGCAGAACTTTCAAAGTTGTGGGACAATGTTGCTCAGAACATTGACCAGGCTCCCCCAAACGTACGGAAGCCCACCAACAACAAACACATGACATTCCCTTCAAACCAAATGACTCAACGAGAAGCCGGTCCCAAGGGAACGCCAAATCCAGCATCAGGCAAACGCCGAAAACAGAAAGACGAATAGACGTTCTATAGAAACCCACATGTTCGCATTGAATCGGTACGCCTTGGGGATCGCCAACGAAGCCCCGTTTTCGAGCTACCGCCTGAGAACAGGGGCTTCGCCATTGACCAGATAGCGTGGCTCGCGAGGGAAAGTGGAAAGCTCCAATCGCCGAACCGCTCCGTTGTCGCTATGAATGGTCTGCAACATCTCAAGCACGGGTTGGAGATCGTTGCTGGACTCGGCAGAGTGCAGTCAAAGGCCAGTGGAACCCGATGCCTGGTGACTCCCGGCTACGCCGCAAATTAACGTACCACGCCGCTTCTAGTAATGCGCACCGTGCACGCATCATTTTGAGTGAGACTCGAAACACTGCGTGTAAAGACGCTATCGCCCGCCGCTTTGCAGAAACGCCTGCCCCACAATCGCCGCGCTCTGACCATATGTTGCCTGGACGGCGCGACCGGCGTTACGGTTGGTCTGCATTTCCTGAGCAAACAGACTCAGTTTACCCACGCCTCCTCGCGTCATCAAAAACTTCGTCAGAAGGTAGCCCACTGGTCCAACTTCTTCCGGAGCGAACGTACCGTTATCAAACAGTGTGGCGGGGTTGGTAACAGTCGATAACGCTTCGCCGGCTTTCTGAGGCAGCGATTTGATATACAGAGATTCTGCGCCAGCGCCCGATTCCAGCAAACCAAAGCCCTGTTCCAGCCAATCCGGCAACGCGGCGCCCGATCGAGACAGGTAAGCCTGAGCCAGCAACGATCCCAGTAACTGTTTCGCATTTAGCGAATCAACACTTTCGGTGTCACCCACATCGTACATGGCAATATACGACTCGTTGAAGTTACCCGTCACAACCGAATGACCGGAAACACCTCGAGGAGTTCTTCTGTTCATCAGGACAGTGTTGAATTCTTCGTAGTCAAAGCGAGCCTTCGCAACAAATACAATCAGTCGCCCGCGCCAGGGCTTTTGCCCTGCAGGAAGCTTGTACTTTGATGCCAGACTGGACACCAGTTCTTCACCCCAGACTCCAATTTCATCAAGGCGGCTTTGCGGAACGCTTCCATATACATACAGATTCTCTGTCGTTGCGGAAGCCGTTTCTTCACGCGGAGCAACTCGCTTCCAATGAGCGGCGGCCTGTTCTTTGCGCCGATCTGCGAACTCAGTGTCAGACATTGCGGCCAGCTTTGCTGCTTCGATTTCTGCTTCCGTTGGGACAAGGCTGCGCAGAGTCGCTTTGGGATCGGTTCCGTCGAAGTGTGCGCCTTCCTTGATCCATTTTTCCAGGGCCTGAGCTTCTGACCGCTTAATCTGAGTCTGATTGCCTGCAGGCATTTTGATCGGATCCTGACGCAACACCAAATCCACGATGTAACTGCCATTCGGATCACCGGGGACCACGGTATTGCCGGTGTCTCCGCCTGCCAGTAACTGTTCGAACGTCGTGATATTGAAGCCGCCGCGTGGATTATTACCACTGTGGCATCCCAGACAGACGTTCACCATCCAAGGCGCGACGTGGTCTTTGAACGACACGGTTTCAGTGCCATCCGCCATCACAACTTTAACGGGCGGCTTTTCGGGTTTCTTTTCCGCCAAAGAATCGCCAATCATGGACGTCACATCCGCGCCATCAAACGCGGCACCGCCTGCGATCCAGCGACCGATAATTCCAATCTCGTCATCTGATAATTTTTCGCCACCTTTGGGCATTCTGGCGGCCCCGTCAACTGTCAGTCGAGCCATGATGAGACTGCGTTGAGGATTGCGAGGCAGCAATAAAGCACCACTTTGACTGCCGCGTCCCATGTAAGCGTACGTGTCCAGTCGAAGATTCGCACTGGAACGCTGCTCTCCGTGGCAGCCTAAACACTTGCCTTTAATGATGGGAGCAACCTCAGCTTCAAAGCTGACGGGAATCAGGTTCTTCGATTTTGCCAGAGCAAGTTGTAGTGATGTGAAGCTGCGATCTTTTTCATCTTCAGCGATTGCCAATTCCTTGATGCGATCTTCCACCTTCTGAATGATGGCCTTCGCTTCGTCGATTTCTTTCTTACGAACCATCCCAATAATCGGTCGCAACTCTGAAGACAAATCAGAAAGCTCTTTCCGAACTTCAGGCGGCAACGCGGCGGTAACGGGAACAGCCGGAGCACAGAAGCAAACAGCCGAAATCAACAGAGTGAGAATGAAACGCATAAGTCGGCTCAATCAAATATCTGGAACGAAGCACAAAACGTGCATTGCCGGGCGAATATCGAACACACTTTGACAAAGAACAGCGCCAGGGCGGAGACTTCATCAACACAATTCTGGAACATGGTAACGCGCAGCACGCTGCAAATGTTCGCAAAAATCCGGCGATTACGGATCAATCCCACACAGCACGAACGAATATCGGCAACGTGATTATTCTTCGGAATGGCGGAAAAACCGGCGTCCCTTGAGCTCAAAACGCGGTAATTCGCCGGGAGCAGCCAACAAAACTTCACAGGCAAATCCCAGGCGTTTTCTTAACGCATCCTTCACTCGGTGCTGCAGGCTTTCACCGGTTTCCGCCGTTTTCGGTTCCACTGTAATGCTTAATTCATGCATCGCACGAACGGTTTTCACGTCGATTCTGAATTCTGCCAGATCATCAATTTCCCGCAAAACGGCTTCAACACTGGATGGAAACACGTTGTTGCCTCGAACAGTCACCATGTCATCAGAGCGACCAAGAATTCCACCCGGCAGCCAAAGCAACTGTCGCCCGGACGGGTCCTCTTCAACGCTGGCTTTCACGAGATCTCGCGTGCGATATCGAATCAAGGGAGAACCAAGCCGGCCCAGATTTGTGATCAGCAGTTCCCCCACCTCGCCGGGCGCGACGGGTTCCAGAGTTTCCGGATCAACGATCTCTGGAATCAGCTCTGTTTCCAGCAGATACATACCGCCCGGACGATCTTCACTTTCGGTTCCCAGTGACGCAATTTCCGTCATGCCCCAATGATCAATGACGCGAGCATCCCAGGCTGATTCGATGCGACTGCGAGTCGCCGGAATCGCACCACCAGGTTCGCCAGCGACAATCAACATTCGCACGCTGGATTCCTGCAGGTCGATTCCTTCTTCCTGAGCCACCTCAGCCATTCGCAGGGCATACGTCGGCGTGCAACACACGATCGTGGCTTCGTTTTCGATAATGGCCTGCAGTCGAATTGAAGTCGTCATGCCGCCGCCGGCAATCACAAAATTGCCAAGCCGCGTGGCCCCTTCAAACGCCGCCCAAAAACCGATGAATGGGCCAAACGAAAACGGAAAGAAAAAGCGATCGTACTTGTTGACGCCAGCCAGAATATAAATCTGACGCCAGCACTCCATGATCCAGTTCCAGCTGTCCGCCGTGTCCATCCAACGCATTGGTCGACCGGTGGTGCCGGATGTCTGATGCAATCGAGTATACGCGGTTGATGGATACGACAGATTCGCTCCATAAGGAGGCTGCTGCGTCTGAGAATCAACAAGTTCCTGCTTGGTTGTCACGGGCAGTTGACGAAGATCCTCAAGACTCCGAATCTCAGCAACGTTGATTCCAGCGTCCTTGAACTTCGACGTATAAAACCGATTGCGAGGAATGATGGCTTCCAGCATTTCCGCAAGTCGCCGTTCCTGAATCTGCTGAATCAGGTCTCGGCTTTTCCAAACATTTTCGATCGTCTGATCCACGTCGTTACTTCTTTTGATTTAGCAAAGCCCAACCGAGCTCGGTGACACGTGCAATCTTTAGCGCACGTACAAATGAAACGAATTCTCTTCAATCGTGCAACTAATAGCCCGACGGTGCGCCCGCATCGCCAGCGACAATGGGTTCCAGACCAAGCCGTTTGCGGCATTCGTCAAGAATAGTCCTGGTCGCACTCGCGCCAACTCGCGTTACTCCCAAAGCTCTGACTTCCAGCAACTTGTCCAGTTCTCGCACGCCACCAGCCGCTTTAACCTGCAGATCAGAACCGGACGCCTTCCGCATAAGCGTCAGGTCTTCGATGGTCGCTCCACCAGTGCCGTAGCCCGTGGATGTCTTAACCCAGTCGGCGTTCAACTTTGTGCAGATTTCGCAAAGCTTTGTTTTCTGGTCGTCGTTCAAATAACAGTTCTCGAAAATCACTTTGACCTTTCGACCTGCCGCATGAGCAACTTCGATGACGGCTTTGATGTCGGCTGTAACGTAATCCCAATCTGCGCTAAGCACTTTGGAGATATTCACAACCATATCAAGTTCTTCGCAACCATCGGCAATCGCCTGCTGAGCTTCTGCTTTCTTGATGGCTGTTGTATGGCCACCGTGAGGAAATCCGATTGTGGTCGAAACCTTAACGGTGCTGCCCTTCAATAGTTCGGCACATCGCTTCACGTAGTAGGGCATAATACAAACGCTGGCTGCGTCGTAGGCCAAAGCCAGCTGAATGCCGGACTCCAGCACTTCCTGATTCATTGTTGGCTGCAACAATGAGTGGTCAATCATTTTGGAAATATCAGTGTACGAATAGTCCATCAAAGCTCTTTACCAACTTAACAATTACAAAAACATAAAACGGCGCAATCAGACAACACACCAAGTCTCAGTTCACAGCCCTACCCCATCTTCGGGATAAAGTTCCGAAGATAAGTGTGACTCTGCACCAACGCCAGCTTGCGAGATTCCAGAGTATGTTCATATGCTCGATCTTCAACTTCAACGCAGACAGGCCCGTCATATCGAGTGTCTGTCAGAACCGAGAAGAACTTGCCCCAATTGACATCGCCCATTCCCGGAAGTTTGGGAGAATGATAATCGTTGGGATGAGCCAGAATGCCCAGATCGTCCAGCAAAAACTGGTCAACTCGAACATCTTTTGCATGCACATGAAACAACTTATGCGAAAATTCTCGCATCGGCTTCAGATAATCCATCTGCAACCACAGCGGATGAGAGGGATCGTAGTTTAATCCAAAATGATCGCTGGGAATTGCGGCAAACATCCGCCGCCAGATCGCCGGACAGTAGGCCAGATTCTTTCCACCGGGCCACTCGTCGTTCCCAAACAGCATCGGACAGTTTTCAATACCAACTTTCACGTCCTGCTGTTCTGCAAATTCAATAATCGGGCCCCACGTCGCTTCGAACAACGGGAAATTTTCATCAACCGATTTAGTCCAGTCACGACCGATAAACGTGTTCACCGTATTTACGCCCAGCCTTGCCGCCGCTGCAATGACGGCTTTAATCTGAGCCACGGCCGTCGCCGCCTCATCGGCATCGCCCGACAATGCGTTGGGATAATAGCCCAGACCACTGATAGACACTCCATACTTTGCCGTCAATTCAGCGATACCAGCAACACCGGACTCATCAAGATTCGCCGCATCAATATGAGTGACACCAGCATAGCGCCGAGTCGCTTTGCCCACAGGCCAACACATCACTTCAACACAGTCGTAACCAATGGTGGCAGCTGTTGACAGAACTTCTTCAAGGCTGAGTTCCGGCAGTATCGCGGAAACGAATCCAAGTTGCATGAATGTCACTTTCAGAAGGGGTTAGAGTCCTAAAGCCGCAAACTTGTTCACATTGAGTCAAGTTTTCAGAGCGACAACGGAGCGTTTCTGAGCGGTAGCTCAAATGGTCTGAGGCACAGCCTCATTAGAGTCTTACTTAAAATGATGCACACCGTGCGTGAATGTTGATCGTAGCGACAACGGAGCGGCTCGGCGCTTCGAACGTCCTATGTTTTCCAGCCAACCACGCCACGGGGTCAAGGGCGAAGCCTTTGTTAGGGGTTAGGCAACGGGAATCCAACGTTGCTCCTGATGGCTTTTCAGAATTGCGTCACACAGCAGTATTTCGCGATGTCCGTCTTCGAACGTGGGAAAGCTGCGAGGTGCCGCAAAATCTCCCGCTGCAATATAGCCATAGAAATCTCTAAACAGCTGTTTGAATGTATCAGGAAATCCCTGATTGTGCCCTCCGGGATAATCGGCGTGCTGTTTGGCCAGGTTTCCCATCAATGCGGGATCTCGCAACAAATTTTCGTTCGCACGATCTCGATGCCCCAGCCACAGTTCGTTGGGGCGTTCGCTGCACCATTCCATTGCCTGCTTCGATCCGGCAAGCTCAAAACGCAGACAGTTCTTGCGGCCTGCTGTTACCTGAGACACCCACATTATTCCGCGACCGCCGCCTGCAAACTTCAGCATTACACTTCCAGCGTCGTCAGTTGTAATCGGAACCGACTCTGTCGGCACCTGCGCGGCCAGCTTTCCGCTGAAAGTCTCCACCCCGCCAACAGGCCGATCTCGCTCAGGGTAAACAGTTTGCAAATCTGCACAGACTGCTGACACTTTACGATTGGTTATAAACTGAATCAGGTCCAGCCAATGCGTTCCAATATCCGACACAGCTCGCAGCTGGCCGCCATCTTCCGCAACAACTCGCCAATTGAAGTCTGTTTTATGGAACAACCAATCCTGAACATAACTTCCAGAAACATGAAACAACTCGCCCACCTCTCCACGGCGAACTCGATCAGCGGCTTCCAGACACAAAGGATAGTAACGAATGTTGTAGTTAACTGCGGCAACTCGACCAGACTCCGCAGCTAGCTTCACAAGTTCTGCAGACTCGCTGGAATTCATAGCCAATGGCTTTTCGCACAGCACGTGCTTACCTGCCTTAAGAACCTTTGACGCCTGATCAAAGTGATAGCGATTCGGTGACGTAATGTGAACGACATCCACACTTTCGTCTTCCAGAAGCTCCTCCAACGAAGCATACGCCCGCGGCACACCTAACCGCATTGCAGCCTGCTTAGACTGTTCCGCGGATGATCCCAACATTCCGGCAACACGAACCCCGGCACGAATCAATCCTTCGACATGAACCGGTCCAATGAAGCCGGTTCCCACAACAGCAGCTGTCAGTAATGGTAATTCGTGAGTCATCTCGTCTACGTTTCTGTTCCCGAATCACGTCGTATTGGAAGGCCACCGTGCTTGCCTTACCCAAAGTCCACACATCTCGCTGCATTTGCTAAGTGCAACATCAACCGCTGCACGAAATTCATTGCGGAACAAAACGCTCACTACTTCATCCAGCCAATGCGTTTCAACCAGACTTCGCAGCGTTCCGGCCACATGGTCACAGGCTTGGAATCCACGGGGCGCAAGCCATAACCATGTCCGCCGGTATCGTAGACATGCAATTCTGATGGCACGTTGGCATTCTTTAGTGCCATGGTGAGCAACAGACTGCCCTGCACTGGAATGGGATCGTCAAACGCGTGCACAATAAACGTTGGCGGCGAATCTTTGGTGACTGCCAGTCCTTCAGGCAACTTAGTGTTGTCTTTGTTGCTTAGATAAGCCGGATAAACCAGCACCGACGCGTTAGGAAGAAACGATTGATTATCTGCGTCGTCAACGGCTTCATACAGACGTTCCGTTGTTAATGCTGTTCGAGCCGCCGTGTGGCCACCTGCAGAAAAACCAAGCACGCCAACCTGTTCGGCATTCAGGCCCCACTCTTTCGCTCGACTACGAACAATACTGATGGTTCGCTGAGCATCCTGAACGGGTTGCAGCCATTTCGGTTCAATCTGGCTGGTGGGCACTCGATACTTCAGCACGATCGCCGTCACACCAACCGAATTCAACCACTCGGCAACTTCAGTTCCTTCCAGATCCCATGCCAGAATGTGAAATCCGCCGCCCGGACAAATCACCACAGAAGCTCCCGTGCGTTGATCGGCTGGCGGCAGATAGACGTGAGCTTCCGGAACTGAAACATTTGCCAGTTTGATAATGCGTCGACCACCAACCAGGTTATCTTCAGGCTTGGTTGTATCCCGCTCTTCACCAACTTCGCGAGCAGGACCAGGCGGCGTTCCGGGCCAAAGCTTAATCACCTCATTCGGCTCAGCAGCCATAATAAATGCCCCCGGCAATACCAACAGAATAACACTCATCAAAAGACCGAATACAACCACCCGACACGCCGGGACCAATCGTGAACACGGTGATCGTCTTTTTCGCAGATGAATCGCATCGCCCTGAAGTCTGTTAAGCATCTGTCGCCTTTTTAATTGGGATTGCCTTGTATTCCGTACCAAACGTTTCTTCGATGCGGAAGTCCTCCGTTTTACCGCACAACACCAGCGGGGAAAAGCAAGTCAGCCATTTTCCGGCTATCCCACAGCGATTGCATCGAATCCAGTTCCGCTATCTCAATGCGATTTGATGTCGCCGTCAAGAAACTCGCCCGCTTGAATCCCACCAGACGGCGATCGGCAGACATCTTTTCATGCCGGATATACGCTAACCAAGCCACTGAAATCGACGAAGGCACTTGCCTTGTCGGCAGTTTCCGCCGATTCTTTCCACAATGCCAAACTGCAATTATGCTTGTGCCTCATCAGACGTTTAGGCGATCTGTCGTCGAAGCCACATTCACGCTTAAAGTGCGAGCAATTGCGGAACATCTTTAACGGTTGAAGTAAACGCGGCCCGGAAACATGCAACTCATCCAGCGTCCGATCCAAATCGCTCTGCTGCTTTTGCTGGCAGGCCCGATCTGCGCTGACGACGTTGCCCACGACTTTGGACATTCTCTGCTGGCCGACCTTACCGAATCGGGCGACGACAACGGCACACCAATAAAGACAATCAGCTTTGGTGCAGATTCCGACGTAAAGGCAGCCACAACCGAAGAGATTCCTCTGACGAAATACAAACAAGGTGCTATCCAAAAAGCGACGGTCACAGGTGGCTGGCTTAGCAGCTTAAAAAGCAACAGTCTCAGCACCACTTACATCGAAGTCTCGTTGACTTCGGGAATTCCACTGGGCAGCTTCGACAATATTCTGGGCATCACTCCGTTCTTCAGAACGGATTTCCTGAACGCCCCACCCAACATCGATGTGCCGTCCGAACTGTTCGAAACGGGAGTCAGCTTTTTTCTGACTCGAAAAATGTCCGATCGCTGGTCGGCGATGGCGATCTTCGCACCAACAATTCGCAGCGACTTCACCACCAGCGAACAAGCGTTACGATTCTTTGGGCTCGGCCTGCTGACATGGCAAGCCGTTCCGGACCGCGTGGGCCTTTCGTTTGGGGCCTTGTTTTTGGGGCGAGCTGACCTGCCGGTGCTGCCAGCTGTCGGCCTGAAATACACTCCCACTCCCTGCACCACTTACGACCTGCGTTTTCCGGAATCTCGCATCTCCTGGCGACTGGCCAAAGATGGCGGGAAAAGCGAATCGTGGCTATACGTTTCCGGCGGCTTTGGAGGAAACACGTGGGCCATCACTCGAAACGACCGTTCAAGCGATCTGATGACACTCAGCTATCTGCGACTGCTGTTCGGCGCCGAACACCTGCTGGATGGTGGTGGTCGCATGTTTATTGAATCCGGCTGGGCATTCAATAGAAAACTGAAATACGATTCTGACCAGTCCGCAGAGCGCTCATTCGCGAATGCTGTAATTTTCCAGGGCGGATTAAGCTATTAACGCTCCGGCTTGACAAAGCGCGTTCCCGAGATTGTGGCCGAAGTCGCCAGAATTCGGTGGTCATAGACGCCTGCCCGAAGCCTGACGACTCCGGCTAATGGGATTTCATTTTCGCGTGGCTGCGTTCAATGTTTGACACGTTGAGTGTCAGAAGTCTTTGCCGCAGTATATTATGCGAGCATTAGATGCCGCAAAACTCACCGCACTTTAGTTTTGCAAAACCGCTCCACTGGAATGCCCGTCATGCTTCGAACGCCCCGCCCCATCATGTTGACGCTGTTCGCAACAGTTTTCATAAACCTGACATCGCTGAACATTGGCATCGCCGAAGACGCCACATCCGTCACGTCGCTTGCCGACGGATTGCGACCATTTGTAAAAATTCTGACGGGTAAAGAATCTCAGTTTACGCTAAGCGGCACATCGGTCGTTCAAATCGACGGGAAGCCTCAGTCAATCACTATGCAGCTGACGCGGCACAGCGATGAATCATTCGACCTTTCGCTGGCTCATCCGGAATACGCCGTGGAAATTCGTCGCCGCGAAGAATCCACGATCATGATTCTTCCGCTTCACAAAGTTGCTTACAAAGGCACGGGCGATGTTCCAGCCGAATATCGCTTGAACCCCGATGGCATTCTTCAACGAATCATCAGCGATGCATCGACCGTCAAACCCGCCGTCGCCATTTTGTCATCCGTAACATCAGAGTTTATCGACCCGATGATTTCACTCGTCGCCGAACCACTAAAGCCAAAACGCGACCCGCAAACAGCCAGGTGGATGCTGACCGCCGAATCTCCCATTCGCTTTTCCATGAGTGGCAAAGTGCAGATACGTGGTGATTTTGGAGAGGTACAATTAAGCGTCGCATCGTCCCCCGAAAAACCACTGACTCAGATTCAATCCGACATAAACATCGTAGAGCTATCTCGCAGCGAACTTGAACAGACGCTGGTACGAGGCATCCACCGAGCGACCGAAATTCTGGCTCCAGCAGCGGTTTTGAAGAAACCAGAACCTCAGGGGAAGAAAGTCGCAAACGGCGAACTACGCTGGATCGAAGGCCAGCGAGTTGCCATTTTGCAGGGCACACCAGAACAGATCGGAACAGCTCACGGCCAGCTGCTTCACGACGAAGCAACTCGCTGCATCGAATCGGTGTTGTACACCTTCGGCACAGCTCACGTCATCCGCACAGGCAAGTGGTTTCGACACGACATTCAGGAAGCCTACGCGCAGCTGTCGCCGCATATTCCCGAACGACATAAACGCGAAACACGATCGCTGGCTGCAGCATTGAACCTTCCCGCCGAAACGCTGGAAGTACTCAACGTGTTTCCCGAGATGTTTCATTGCTCCGGCTTCGCAGTGTTTGGGTCAGCCACGACAGACGGCAAGCTGTATCACGGTCGAGTGCTCGATTACATGACAACGATCGGCCTGCAGGATGCTGCCACAACATTCATCGTTCAACCAGACGGACACCTGTCGTTCGCCAACGTTGGTTATGCAGCCTTTATCGGCAGCGTCAGCGGAATGAACACCGCAGCCATTTCACTGGGAGAAATGGGAGGCCGCGGCGAAGGCAACTGGAACGGCGTTCCCATGGCCACGCTGATGCGGCGCGCACTGGAAGAATGCAACACTCTGGACCAGGTGATCGAACTTTGGACAAACAGCCCACGAACCTGCGAATACTATTACGTGTTCGCCGACGGAAAGACAAATCGCGCCGTGGGAGTTGCCGCGTTACCGGAATCGATCGATTTCATTCAACCGGGCGAAGGCCACGAACGACTGGGGGAAGGCATTCCGGATACAGTTGTGCTGTCCGCTGGCAGCCGATTGGAAACTCTACGGCAACGAGTCACCGAACAACACGGAAAGATCGACGCAGAAGTTGGCAAATGGTTAATGAGCCGTCCAGTGGCAATGCAATCAAACCTGCACAACGTGCTGTTTATTCCTGAAGACGGAATATTCTACGTGGCCAACGCCAGCCACTCCAAACCAGCGGCTGAGCAACCTTACGTGAAACTGAACCTGAAACAATTGCTGCCAGCAAAAGAACAGCTTCCGCTGAAAGCCGCAGCTGCTCAGTAATGCGTTCTCATCACAATTGCGGGCTCTGCTGCCAATCGCGTCAACGCAACAGATAACGAATCAGCTGAGAGATCCAATCGCTTAGAAATGCGGCTCCGACAACGAACGAAAAAATGTTCGCCAACACAATCACAATCGCATCGCGATCCGGGGCAGCGAACAGTTTCTTGTTCAACACAAACCGAAAGAACAACACTTCCGCAACGGGAGCGTATGTTTCGGCGATCACCAAATACGCCACCTGCCCCCAGGCAGGAAGAATAGTTGCAGCCATTAACAACACAACAACTGGATAGGTAAACGCTGTCAGCAGAAAACCAAACATCAGTCTTGCCTGCGTGCTGTGTTGTTCGCTTAGGCCTAACATCAATACCGGCGTTTCCAACGCTACGGTGGCGACATACCCAAACAGAAAAAACAGAAACAGTTCCGGAGTGCTCATCTGTTACAGCAACCGCAGCAGGAAGGGTATTTCAGCCAGCACATGTAACATCGCGACGGTAAAATAAACGTCTCGCGTGGTTGTATAATCCGCCGTGAAACAAACCCACAGCAGAACTACGACAGCTGCCGAAGCAGCCAACAGAACTCCAATCAGGCGACGAGAAAAATCGGATCGCTTCATCAAAGGAATACTGCGAAAGCCTTCACTGAACACTCGCCCACTGGCGACCGGCACAGCCAGCATCCACACACCATAGTGCAGCAGTTCCAGGAACGCGTGCGTGGCAACCAACCTGTTAGCGTCCACTATGGTCACTATTGTGGCTCCGGCGTGATGAATAACCTGAGACTTCGCAGCCTGAGCCTGTTCCGGCAATAGAGCATCTGCTGCTGCTGCGGGACCGAAAGTCCACAGCAATACCAGCAGAACTGGAACGCTACCAACACAGCATCGATAAGCCGTCTGCCACTCTTGGCGAGACTTTGCAATCTCACGGTCCAGAACCCACAGCCCCATCAGCGGATGCAGAAACACCATCAGCAGGGGCAACAAAATCGGTTGCAGCCACGCCAGCCCGGCAAACGCCAGTCCAATCGGCAAAGCATAGTCCCAGTTCTTTTTCGGCGGCTGAAGACTTCGCAACCAGACCAACGATGTCACCCACAGAATCAACGCGGTATTCCAGAGCCCAATCGTCCATAACACCGATTGCGGTGACCACCGCATCCAGCCCGCCAAACGCGTCAACAACGGAAAGGCAATCGTCAGGCTGATCACTCCCACAGCGGAGACCATAAAAAACGGTTTCAGTCGCCCCATTCTGGCAGGTAAGCGAGTCAGAAAGTATCGCGACTCAACATAGTTGTGTGGCCCCGCAAACAGAAACACGATTCCAATCGACATCGTCACAGGAGCCGTCGCCGTCAGAACCCAGGCCATCACCATAAACACGGATGCCGCTGCGGCAAACGTCTGGCGCGAACAATTCTCAGCAGGTTGTTTCAGGACTGTCGACACAAGAAAATCCAGACGTGCAATTCAGGTTCGCCATCTACGCCATCAGCCGTTAAAAGAGTATTAACCAGGCGGATTCTCACGCACGTCACGTTCCCGCGTTGACTCATTTTGCAGCTTGCGACGCTTGATGAACCCGGCAATCACTGTTGCGACGGCAAAGAAAACGCCCCCGACAATCAACATGATCACGCCGCCGGATATAAGCAGGACCTCAAGTGAAACCATATCGGCAAGCAATTGAGGGAAGCCATTAAGAACCAGCATGACCAGGCTTTCTGAGCAGGACCTTCCGAGAACAAGCAACAGCATTTGCAAATCGAACAGCTGTGCTTACAACCACTAAGGACCGGATGAAGCAGAGGAAAGCGGTTGAGAAACCGGGTCAGAACCGACTTCCGAATCATGGGGCAATCTACGTCCAACCGGCCCCACAGGTCGCCAGTTGGCGACGGACTTTGCGTGCTCAGCATGCGAGCGATACGCGAATGTCGTGGCTACGATTGTCGCAAGAACAAGTGCAGAAGCGACGCTCAGGGCCAATTTCTTCCTTGCTCCGTTTCCAGCCTTTCCAGCCAAAACCCCGGCTATTGCCACAGCAACAGACAGCAAAATCCCCGCCATCGCGACCGTGGGAGCTGTGGGAAGTTCCATTTGAGTGCCCGGAATCTCCGGAGGCAACGGTGGGATATCGCCAAGTGCGGTTCCGTGCAGAGCAACCACAACTAAAAACATCATCAAAATGCGGATCAAAAGCTCTATTACCTGCGTCATGAATCACCACCTGCAAGAAATCAAATTTCGCTGTTCGTTCAAGAGAAACAGCTTCAACTAACAGTTGAAGCCCCCGAACAACGGCATTCGTTCAAGCAATTTAGCAAATCAGTGAAGTTCTGAACATTTCGAATCACACAGATCGACAGGCGCCAATCACAACGTAATGGCGGCGGCGGACATCAATTCGTATTTCGCCTGCCCACCGGACAGGCATTCACGAACTCGGACCTGTTCTTCCTCTGAAATGGATAGCTTTTGCGACACCTTAAAAGGAGGAAGTTCGGCAACGTTTAGCCGCGGATTCAGCTGCAACCCATCGAACTTGTCGGCGATCGACTTAATTGACTTTCCAGGGTTTTCGCAGAATCCCTCATAGGTCAAATTCAGGATTCGACTATCCGCTACGGTTGCCAGTTGACGATCCATTTCCACATCGATATCGATCACCTGCCGACAGACTTCGTCAACATAGGCCAGCGGATCACCAGCTTCCGTGATGGACGCACTCTGCAATCCCCACGCCAAAGACTTGTCTCCCTGAATATTTTCTCGAGCCACAATCAGCGACTGAGCCACAAACATCGGATTGCGACGCTCAACAACAAACCTGGCGTTCGGCAGAGCTTTTCCAAGCAACTCAACGGCAAATGCATTTCGATTATTCTTGTTCAGCAGTGGCTTACCAAAGACTGAAGTCCAGGCATCAAAAAAGCTGCACATTTCCGTGGCAGCATCATCAGAAATATCCTGAGCAGGCAGGTAACGATCTTCGCCCAGCCATCGATTCCACAGATGAAAGGCATCGTTGGGGCCACGAAAACGAGTTGTCTGACCATAAAAGTTTTTGAAGTCCGGACGAGCGGCCCATGGAATCAGCCTTTGAAGCCTTGCGGCAGTCAAAGGAGACTTGGGGAACATGGCTGTCAGATTGGTTGGACACGTCACATCCAGAAAGGCTGACAACGCCTGATAAACCAACGTTGTGCCACTTCGAGGAGCTCCAACAATGAACACCAAAGGGAGCTGCGAACTCGCACACTTTGCCTGAATGCGTTTTTCGAAAACGCTAAGCACAGAATCTACCGGAATTGCGCCCAGCCGAAGACCTTCACGAAACAACGCAGCGTATGCCGCTGGGTGTCCAGACTTCAGCATTCGCCCCACAAGGCCAAATGGGTCGGTAAAATTCGAGAGCGGATTTTTGGACATTAGGTACCTGCCACTGAAAGTCCCGGGGTGGCTAACCCGGACATTATATACTGATTAAAAGTTAAAGCCTCAGAGCACTTCGCGGCCAATGATCGTGGCAGACATATCTCACGTTGAAATAATCGATCGTCGCGAACCCAACACATTGTTGACACTTTAAGACACATTCGCAGCGGCGTGTTGCAACTCCACCACCCCAAAACGTTCTGATGCCAGCTGCAGAATCCGATCAGCTGCACGCCCGTCGCCGTAAGGATTTTTTGTCACCTGCATTGCCGCATAAGCCGACTTATTGACCAGTAGTTCAGCAACCTCACTTACAACGCGTTGAGTATCAGTGCCAACCAATCGAGTTGCGCCCACTTCCAGAGCTTCCGGTCGTTCGGTGCTGTCTCGCGTGACAAGCACTGGCTTACCCAGAGAAGGAGCTTCTTCCTGTACGCCACCGGAATCGCTTAAAATCAGAGTCGCACGATCCATCAACCAGACGAATTCCGGGTATTCCGCCGGTGCGATCAAGTGGACGTTGCCGAAACCGGCCAGAATCTCTTTCACTGGTTGTTGAATATTGGGATTCAGGTGTACGGGATAAACAAATTGAACTGTCGGGAATTGTCCGGCAAGTTCAGCGATCGCTTTGCAAAGACGGCGAATTCCATCGCCATGATTCTCGCGACGGTGAGCGGTAATCAACACAAGCCTGGCGTTCGCGAGTTCCGGATGTTTTTCAATCCAGCGATGTCCGTCCGCTCGCTCTTTTTCAACCGTCCAGTTCAACGCATCAATGACCGTGTTCCCCGTAACAATCACGTCAGAAGCCGAATAGCCTTCTCGAAGAAGGTTGTCGGCAGCTGTTTGCGTTGGCGCACAATGCAAAGCAGTCACCAATGAACACACTCGCCGATTCAGTTCTTCAGGAAACGGCGAATTGATATCCGCCGTTCGAAGCCCTGCTTCCACGTGAATGAACGGTAAACGCTGATAAAACGCCACCATTCCCGCACACATGGCCGACGTGGTATCACCCTGCCCCAGAATGCAGTCGGGGCGATATTTTTCGACTGCATTACCCAGTGCCGTCAAACATTTTGACGTCAGACTGGTTAAGGTCTGGCCAGGCTGCATCAGACCAAGTTCGATATCCGGACGAATCCCGAAATGCTGCGTCACCTGATCCAGCATCTCGCGATGCTGTCCCGTCGAACACGCAATCACTTCGATATCGCGCCGTTTTTGGGCAGCCAGAATAATCGGAGCAACTTTAATGGCTTCTGGACGAGTGCCAAAGACACACATAATTCTGGTTGGTCGCGTTGACATTGCGAATATCACTTTCTGCCCACTAGGCGGATCAAAGATTCATCAGGAATCAGGCCGCAGCATTTCAGGAAATACTGCCGCAAACTTTTTCGAACAGTGAAGTTATTTTTGTGAAGTCACACTTCGCCCGAACACCGCTCCGTCAATCGCCACGCTGGCGGCTTCCGGACCTGAATTCTGCTGGTTTAGATAGGTGTGTAATTCGCTGGCATTAACTGAAAACACCTTCAGATCGAAGGGCCGAGCATTCGGGAATCTCAGACTTACGGGCACCGTTTCAATCAAAGGAAATTGGTTGGGAAGCGATTTGAGCAGTTCGTGCATTCGGTGAGAAATCGCGATATCGCCGAATGGCTGAGGATCTTCAAACACAACACATGTGGCTTTTGAATCCAGAATTGCCTGCAGAATCTCAGCGTCCGAATCCACAAGCGATTGAAAATCGACAGTGGGTACGTTCGTAAAGTCAAACAGAACTCGATCAGCTCTCACAACGTGTCGTGAACGCGATTTATCAAGATGCCTGATGTGGTATGTGAGGTTTCCATCCCACCAGCCGTCAATAAAAATCGATTCGCCGGCATTTGTATGCTGAAGTGCAACATCGCACGCTCGTGCGTACCCGGTTACTCGATACGAATCCAGAAACCAGGTGGACGCCGCTGTTCCGCAAACTAAAATTGAAAACACGATTCGCTTCACAGACTCCGAACGCTGAGGCCACAATCCTCCAGGCAATTCAGCGAATTGCATGGCACCAACAACAGAAAAATACGCAATCGCGGGCAGCCAGTAAATCGCGTGCCTTGGCTGAAGTTCAGCCAGGGGGGTAAACGTGACATAAGTAGCAATAAACATAGCAAAGAAAACAGCGGCGGTGGCTCGATGCTTTCGCTGAAACGCAGCCAGTAACCCAACACACAGCATCGCTGTCGCCACCCAACCCGCCTGATCCGGAACGGCGATCGGATAGTAATTCCACGAAGCCCACGATGCTGCTTCGTCGCCACGCCCCGAAACACTTTCAGTAGCCTGACGCAGGTGCAGTTGCCCCATTTCACGCCAGATAACCGCATAGGTCGGGCCTAGCACGATAATTGCCACCAAGGCGGCTCCCACAACATGCCACGAAAACAACTGACGCCAGTTCTTTTCAAATACGGCCATCAGCAGCAGCGTCGGCAGCAGCACAGCAGCATCAAAACGAGTCAAAGAAGCCAGAGCAGCAAACACAGCGGCGATATACAGATTGCGAGTTCGGCGTTCTTTCAGCCAAATATCAAAGCGTTCGATGCAAACCAGGCAAAATGCCAGCGTCTGCATTTCGAGCATCACATAACGGCTGTATTCGAAAATCATCGGCAATACAGCAAACACGGCCACCACGAATTCGGCCTGTTCAATTGGCATCCTTCGGCGACAAAGCTTTAACAGGCTAAAGGCGGCCAGCACAAAACAGGCGAAGACATAGAATCTGGCAACCAATACAGACGTGCCAAATACTGTCATCAATAGCCCAACAACACCGTGAAATAACGGCGGCCAGATCATCAGCCCCAGAGCCGGATACTGTTCGTAGTAGTCTTCCGCATACTGCTTAGGATTTGAAAGAGGCAAATCCAGAAGAAAATCGTGGAAGAAAACAGACGTCATCACATGACGATTGGCGTCACCATTGTAGACCGGTTCTGCAGGAGCCAGCACGACAAGATGCAACAACACCGGCAACGCGGCCAGCAATAGCCAGCGACTGTACGACCTGCCCGGACTTTGAGTAATGATATTTTCGGGCATTGTAGTCAGCTCTCAGTCGCGACCATCGAGATTGAGTCTTGCAAAGAAAGTTTGGGGTTCACGAGAGTTTGCACAGCTCGCAAATTCCTAACAAGGGCTTTGCCCTTGACCAGGTGGCGTGGCACGCAGAAAGACGTGGAATGATCGAATCGCCGAACCGCTCCGTTCTCGCTACGGACAACATGCACGCACCGTGCGCGCATCATTTTACGTAAGACTCTAATTGGGTTGCGAATCCAGTGCGACGCCTTGGCTGGGTACAGATTGGCGAACATTGGGCTTCGCATTAACGTTCGAGCAAAGCGAGGCAGCGTGTTCTTTCATCGGACGAACGTCATAGTGCTTCGACATTTCCGCTATCATCCACGACACCAGTTCAACCTTGGGTTCCGCTGGTTTTCCCATCGCCGGAAAGAAGGCCAGATCGCTGTCGTCATCGCAGCCCATAAAGTCCAGTGGATGCAGCAGCAATGACGGGGCAATCCCCGTCATGCGACACATCGTCAAGGCCATCTTCCAGTAAGTCTTTGCTGTCAGCATTGAAAACTGAGCAAGGTACAGAATATAGCTGGCATGAATCGGTGTCTTGAAGATCGGCATCGTCGTAACAGGAATCTCAGACAATTCGCCTTCCGGAAACTTCCATTGAAACGGACGCAACGGGCGAAAGCCTTCTTTGAACTGACCAAACAGCTCTTTACGTTCGGCTCGCTGTTCTTTGTCCAGCCGAGTCGACATGAAGTAGTACAGCCGAGCCAACGGGCCCAGAAACGTCGGAAACGTGGAGCAATCGTACTTATAGCCCCGACGCACAAGGATCTGCAGCAGCCCTTCTGTAAAGCTGAAACCCGGACCACGAAAACCGATCGGACACTGTCCAGTCACACGCTCAAGATGCTCTTCAGTCGTCGCCAGTTCGCGGACAAGTTGCTGCTCCGAGTACAAGTGCAACCAGGGTTCGTGGTTAAATGAGTGATTGCCGATTTCGTGACCGGCTGCTGAAATCGAAGCCAGCGCTTCAAAGTTTTCTTCGCGAGAAGCATCCTGTCCGACAACAAAGACCGTCATCTTCAGATCCTGCTGATGCAGCGTCTTCAGAAATCGCGGAACGACCAGATCAAGGTAGGTTGGGTACTGATCCCAACCCGTGTCGCCATGAGTTTTCATGTACGACCATTTGTTGTCGAGATCAAGTGACAGACTGGCGATTGGCTTTGACATGTTTCCAAATTCCAATTCAGCAATGAGCGAAACTGAATGCGGCAGAACGAAAATCAGCCGCAGCGTATACAACCTGCACGACTAAGCAGGTTGAAGCGATCGTTCGCGAACAACTGCGGCAGGTTTGTTCCCAAACTGTTCAACAAAGTCATTGGCCAGCTTCACGCTTTCGTTGACGTTCAGCGTTCCATTAACAATGTGAGATGAGTTAACAGCAAATACGTTGGCAACATTCGTTTCGACTGGTGGCACTCGCTCCGAATAGCCCAGCGTTGGAAGCGCGAAGACATGACGAACTCGCGACACCCGAAACGCCAGAACGTCGTCCTTTGAAAAGTGTGGGTACATCCGATCGAGCGCTGTTACAAATTCGTCTTCGATTTCCGCGTCCGACTTATTGAAGGCCTCGTCGTCAGGAGTCACGTACTTGGGCAGATAAATCAGATGGTTGCCACCCAGTTGCTCGGGATCCACTAAAGCCGTCATTTCGATAACGGCCGTAAATGGCACTCCGCTGTCTGTGATATTGGTGACGTAATACGATGAGATGGCATTCTTCAACACGACGGACGCACAAATAATTCCGTGATAACGAATCCCGTCGTGCAACGCCTTCTGCTGTGCGTTAAGTGCTGGCAGCGCAGATGAAAGAGCGGGTGATGGCAACGTCGAAACAACACGGTCAAAGACTTCGTCGCCATGCTGAGTCTCAACAATAACTTTGCCTTCGGGCGTAGAGTGAATCTGCTTCACCGACGTTTCGCACTGTACGCGTACATCGTTCGCATTCAACTTCGATTCAAACGCCGACAGCACCCGATCGTATCCACCGCGAACATAACCGAACATTTCTTTCTTCAGCCCGGAACGCCGAGCCGCATACATGCGAGCAATGGTCGCCCAGATAAATGCGGCAGATGTGTCTCGCCAGCATTCACCCAGTTTAGCTCGGAGCAGCGGCAGCCACATCTTTTGAAACGTACGTTTTCCGGAAAGCTTTGTTAGCCAGTCGGCGACAGGAACCTGCTCCAGTTTTTTCCAGTTTTTGACTTTCGAAGCCCAGAAAATAGTGCCACCCAGTCGAAATTTATCAATCAGACTTAGCGGAGGAAACTTCAAAAACTCCAGAGTGTTCGACATCGAATAAAGTTGACCATCGGTATAGAAACCGGTTCGAGTTTCCACCCAGTCCATTTCCGATTCGACGCCCAGTTCTTTCCACAATTCTCGGACGTACAAGTCGGACAGCAAAGTCACGTGATAGTGACGATCCCAGGTAACATCGCCGATCTGCCACGCATCTGCCAGTCCGCCCAGATTAGATCGACCTTCGATCAACGTCACATCGTGGCCCTGCTGCGACAGCCGATGAGCGATTGTCATTCCCAGCATTCCACCGCCCAGCACGGCCCATTTTTTAGGGGAACCCGCCTGTCGTGATGGCTTCTTTGCCGCTAATTGATTCATCTTTATTACCTGACTAAATTGTATTGTTCACCAAACCCGTGGCACAGACTTGCTCGCACCCGTGACGATCTAGTGCGCAGTTACCGTTGAACTGGCCGCTTCCAGACTTACGTCCGGTGAACACAACTCGGCAACATTCTGCCCATCAATTTCGTACGCCAGCCCGCATTCACAGGTTGCCGGAACGGGGCCGATCACTTCAGTCGCCTCGTTGAATCGATGAACGGGCTGTCCGCATCGACACACGACTCCCACAGACTTCGCTGGACTACCAATGACCAGGTGAAAATCGGGCACTGATTTTGTAACAACAGAGCCCATACCAACCATCGCAAAGCGACCGATGGTCAGGTCACAACCAACAATGCAACCGGCACCAATCGTCGCGCCTTCGCGAACTTGAGTTGTCAGAGTGTGTTCGTCTGGTTCAGAACATCGCAGTTCACGAAGGTCCGACGTGGCAGCTCGCGGAAATCGATCGTTTGTAAAGATCGTCCCAGCGCTGATCATCACGCCATCTTCAATCGTCACACCGTTGCAGATATAGACGTTCGAATTGATCTTTACGCGGTGACCGATCTGCACTTCGTAAGCAATGATCGACTTACCGCCAACAATGCACTCATCTCCAATTGACGTTCCATAGCGGACATGAACGTTATCCCAGATAGAAGTGTTCTTGCCCACAGAAACGTCAGCCTCCACGATTGCTGTGGGATGAATTCTGACTGCCATTTAAAAATCCTGTTTCAAAGCGATTGGAAAAAAGTGCGTGCAAAACAAGGCCCGAAAACGGAACAATTCACTCCGTAACCAGCCGCTTAAACTATTGAACCTTTACAGCGACACCAGGACGAACCCAGTCTTCAGTTGCCTGCTTCACAGCATGCCACTCGTTGGTTTTCAACGCCTGGTAAGCGGTTTCCATAGTCATCACAGAAGCCAGTGCGTCCGTTGAATCAATGATCAATTCTTCTTCGCCAAGAATTGCACCAGCAAAGTTCTTCAACTGATTCGAAAACGCTGCAACTTTGTCGTATCCGTTACCGAAGACCGTCCATTCGCTTTCGCCTGCAAGTTGGTACTTCGATTCTTTCCAACCGACCAGCAACGTTCCCTTGGAGCCATAGATGCTGATAAAGTGAGGCTGAACCTTGTTCATGCTCCACGACAGATCGATGCTGCCCATGGCTCCGGCTTCGTTGCGAACGAACAGGCGAGCGGTATCTTCCACTGCCAGATTCTGAATTCGACGACCTTCAACAACCTGCAACTCAGTGACCGAGCCCAACAGGAATCGCATGATGTCGATACTGTGAGTTCCGTTGTCGATCAGAACTCCGCCGCCAGAAACTTCCGGATTCGAATTCCATCGCTTAGACATATCGCAGAAGCCAGCAAACGTGTTTTCAAACAAAACAACTTCGCCCAGCTTGCCAGATTCGATAATGCGTCGAGTTTCCTGGACATCTTCAACGAATCGAAACTTCGATCCCATGGTAAAGACAACGTTGTTGTTTTCCGCAGCGTTGATCATGCGTTTCGCATCGTGCGATGTCACTGCAAGCGGCTTTTCACACAGAACGTGAATACCAAGATTCATTAGTTCAATACAGATTGCCGCGTGTGTATTCGGAGGCGTGCAAACGATGGCTGCCGTTGGCTGAAGTTCAGCACACATGATTTCGATATCGTCGAAGGCCTGAGCTCCAACCATGGCAGCCACTTCTTCAGCCGCTTGTTTGCGAACGTCTGCAACACCAACAAGCTTGTATTCCAGCCCATCAGCAAATGCCTGAGCGTAGGCTTTGGAAATTCCACCAGCACCAATAAGTACGAACGTCGGCTGAATTCGATTGATCATTTCAGGGAAACCTTTTGACAGGAACAATGTGTACGAACAAATAGATGACCGACTTAAAACGCCCGAAGCATTCGCGGTCGGATGTGTGCTGAACAGATCGCACACGGAAAATAACAAAACAGGTTTTAGACCCTGAAAGCCCCGGACATTGTCGTCCGGGGCACTTCGAATCTCGCTTAGCAGCAATACCTAACCAACAGGCTGTGCAACCTTTTGAGTTGCTTCAACTGCACTTCGAATCGCGTCTGCGATGTAGTCAACGTGCTCGTCGGTATAGAGTTCGTTGAACGGCAGTACCAGTACGTGTTCCAGAGCCTTATAGGTACCTGGAAATTTGTCTCGGCTGTAGTCCACTGCTTCCGGGCGAGCCAGACTGAACGGCCAACGGCTGGTTCCGAACGTCACCTGATCTCGAATCACCTGGCATTCGAAAGCTGGCTTCTGAATGTAACGCGGAGCACACGCGATTCCTCGCTCTCGCAAGGCGGCACCCAAACCAGGCGAACCACCTGCAATAACGCTGGCGTCTACATTCAGACAGTACTTCCAGTACGTGTGAGAACTGCCCTGAGTTGCTCGTGGCGTTGAAATTCCGGCGATGCCGCTTAGCTTGGTCGTCAGCGAATCGGCCAATCGCGTGCGAGATGCAACGACGTCTTCCAGCTTGTCCAGCTGAGCCAGGGCGACAGCTCCCTGCAGTTCGCTCATTCGATAATTCAAAGCCGCAAAATAGTGGTCTGGCTTGGCATCGCCATAGCCCCACGCTTTGTTGATGTACAAAAACATGTGGCGAGCGAACGCTTCGTTGTTAGTTAGAACAATTCCGCCTTCACCAGTGGTGATGTGTTTGCCCTGCTGCAGGCTGAAGCAACCAATGTCGCCGATTGTGCCAACACACTGTTCCTGATAGGTCGACAGAAACGCCTGAGCACAGTCTTCGATAACAGGAATACCGTGCTTCTTTGCCAGCTCCATAATCGGAGCCATGTCGCATGGGTTACCAAACAGGTGAGTAACAATGATGGCTTTGGTTTTTTCGCTGATGCACTTTTCAATGCTGCGAGCCGTCACGTTGTAGGTTTCCGGATCAACGTCACAGAATACCGGTACCGCACCTTGATAAATGATCGGAGTCAAACCACCCATGTCGGTAATCGACGTGGTAATAATTTCATCGCCGGGTTCAGGATTGATGGCAGCGACTGCGCAGTGAATGGCCGCGGTTCCGCTGGCACAGGCGTATGCATACTTGGCGCCCAGTTTCTTTGCGAACCCAGCTTCCAGCTGCTTAACAAATTCACCTTTGGTGCTGGTCAACGTGCCTGATTCGATAACCTGACGCAGAAGTTCAAGTTCTTCGGCGCCGAGTGTTCGTCCGGTTGAGTCCTGATCTGACGGCAACTGCATGTTCATCGTAAAACTTCTTTCTTAACAAGGGTTGCCTCGGTTTTGGCTTCACCCGAATAGCTTCCACCCAGAACTCGCGACGATGCGATTCTTGCCAGAAGCCGAAGATGACTGAGAATGGCTTTGACTGTCTTCATCTTGGAGAGACCAAACAGTCGAACTTCCAGAGTCGCCGGATACTCGACGATCGGACGTTTATTAAGGACAAGCTGCGCTGCAAGTTCTGCTGTGCCAAGGAATCCGTCTTCCTTCAGTGGCAGGTCCAGAATGTCGCTTCGTCGATAGACTCGAAAACAACTGGTCCACGTGGCTAGTTGTTGTTTCAGCAATCGCTGATAGATCCAGGAAAGCCCTCGCGACAACACCAGTCGCCACGCCGGTACGTTGCGAACAAGTCCGTCAGCGTGATAAGGCGACGCGGTAACCAAAGACACGCCATCCGTCATCAACGGAAGCATGTTGAAAAGTTCATGAGGATCGTACGAACAATCGCAGTCCATCGAACAGACAATATCGGTTTCAGCGTGTAGCAGGCCGGTCAAAATCGCGGCAGAAACGCCTTTGTTAACTTCGTGGCGAACAACTTTCACAGCCGGCTTTTTTTTTCCGAACTGTTGATGCAGCATGTTGAACGTGTCGTCTGTACTGCAGTCGTCGACAAACAGAATATTCGGTGCGTAACGTTCTGATAGTTTGCGAATCACACTGTTTAGAGTGTTACCCAGATACTTCAAAGACGTTTCTTCGTTGAAGCACGGAATCACGATCGTGACAGCCAGCTTTTCAACGTCGCCGTATGACGACCGGTCAGCTTCACCAGCATTGGCAACGATAGAGCCAGCGGCGTTAGAATCTGCGGCGTCCGCGAGTGCTGACTTAGCGGCAGCCTTGCGGGCGGTTTCCAGCGCGGTCAGTAATTCTCGCGATGATTGCAACTGAGCCGGTGTATGAGGTTCCATCAGTTTGCACAATGGACTTCCATCCAGCGTGGCATGATGTTTGACGGACGTGAATTGATATCGGTCAAGATACTGAGGCAGAATACGGCGATACTTGCCCAACTTGCGATAATGTCGCACTGTTGTCAGGCGGTCAGCCATGCTTAATCGAGGTTGCTCGGTATCCAGTTCCCAGACCTGAAAGTACATCACAAACGGGTCGGTTTCGGCATCAACAGATCGATCGACCAGTCGTCTCATGACGAAGTCCGGTAGCTGGCGTTGATAATTCCCGCCAGCAATCGGCAACCAGCCGCCCGGTGTGGGCATTGTGGAAAGCGGTATTTCCAGCAATGGACCATTCACTGTCTGAACTTCGCGAATTCGTCGCCATTCCGGAGCATCAGCGAAGTCTCGCTGCTTTGGCATCAAACTGGAATCATAGCGATACCCAGCAGCAGCCACTTCATCCAGAAGCCACAGTGTTTCTTTGCTCAACCAGCCGTCGGACAGGCGAAAACCATCCACAACCTGTCCGGTTGCATCTTCAATCGTCAGCTTTGCGCGAAGCAAATCTTCACGAATGACGTCTTTAGGCTGCTCAAGCAGTGAGCGATGCAGAAAGCCGCGACTGGCGACTTCGTGCCCTGCCTCAACAATACTGCGAATCAGTTCCGGCTGCTGTTCTGCCGTCCAGCCCAGCACGAAAAAGGTGGCTTTCGCATTGTGGTTGTGCAGCAGTTCCAAAACCTGTTCAACGTTTTGCTGCAGCCGCGATTCAAACCGGTACCAGTTGTCCGTTTGGATAAACTTCTGGAACACGCCGACCTGAAAATAGTCTTCAACGTTAACCGTCAACAAGTGACGTCGCGCACTGGCAACGTCGGAAGAACGCTCTTCCAGCGATGTGTGCCCCGGCTGTGGTAACGTCTGAAGGACCATTGGAACTCGGAAACCAGATGTTGACGAAATGCAAAACCGCTACGGTTGCGGTAAATGATTCGTCTAAAAGCTAGTTTCCTTTTTTCAACGCCGACGTTGCTATTTTCCCATGGGGGCTTTCTTTCACCGTTCGAGGCCATGGACCTTAACGGTTATATTGGTCTGGTAACTTTCGCAAACAACTTTAACGATTATAAGGCCAAATTCTTATCTCCTTGGTACTAAACACTTGTGTACCAATTCGCCCCACTCGAAGCTCTAATTCTCAAACCTTGGAGCCGAATGCCCCTGCTCGCGAAGCTTCGTCAACATACTTTGAAGCTGTTTCACAACGTCCGGATACTTAGCCGCCAGATCATTGCGTTGCCCCGTATCGACGGATAAATCGTATAGTTCAACGTCGCCACCGTCGTCTGCTGAATACCCATGCTTCTTTTCCCACTGTGCGTTTCTGCCACTGACATAACCGTTTGCGGCATCAATCAACAGCCAGTTTTGGTGCCGAATCGCATACTGGCCTTTGTTGGTATTATGAACGTGGCTCGTTCGCACCGAATTTACGTCGCCTTTCATCAGCGGCAACAAATCGTGAGAATCCTCCGCCGCGTCTGCGGGCAACGCAAAACCCAACGAAGATGCCAGTGTTGCCATGATGTCAATTTGTGAAACCAGCGCATCGCAGGTGGAACCGGCGCTGGTAATTCCCGGCCAGCGCACGATGAACGGCACGTGATGTCCGCCTTCGTAAATGTCTCGTTTCAGGCCGCGAAACGGCGTGCTTGACCAGTGGTCATACTTTTCATCTCGAGCGTAGGCATACTTTTCCGGGCCATTGTCTGCCGAAAAGATCACCACCGTGTTGTCCGTCTGACCAGACGCATCCAGCGCGTTCAACAATTGCCCGATGGCGTTGTCGGTTTCAAAGACAAAATCTCCGTACGGCCCGGCGTTGGACTTTCCGTCAAATTCGTCATTCGGAATGATGGGAGCATGAGGCGACGGAAACGCAAAATACAGAAAGAACGGCTTGTCTGCGGTTTTTCGAGCATGAATGTATTCGACACCGCGAGCCGTGGTTGTCGGAATATTCTGGTACGGATCCCAGTCGGATGCCATTGGCCCCGGTCGACATTCCCAGTTGCCTTCCTTGATTTTCTTCCACTTTGTTGTGTCCATCAAGACATCAGGAGCCTTCACAACTTTGTCATCTTCAATCCAGCAATACGGCGGAAAGTTGATCACCGTGTCACCAAAATAGTGATCAAAGCCATGAGCCAACGGGCCATCCGGAATGGACTTGCTCCAGTCAAAATCCTCCGGCCCCCAAACCGTATTCCGCCCCTGTTTTTTTGCAACGGCATCCGGCTTCCGAATTGCATCCCAGTCCCAGCCCAGATGCCATTTACCAATCGCTGCTGTGTCGTAGCCCTGCTGTTTCATCATTTCCGGAAGTGTCAGGCGTTCCGGGACAAACACAGAACCACCAAACGCATTCACAATACCGTGAAAATCTCGCCAATGATGCCGGCCCGTCAGCAAGGCATACCGACTGGGAGTGCAAATCCCGGAGGAAGAATGCCCATCGGTAAACCTCATTCCCTGCTGAGCCAATTTGTTCAGATTGGGTGTCGGAATTTTCGAATCCGGATTATTGACTCGAAGATCACCATACCCCAGATCGTCAGCGTAAATAACAAGTACGTTTGGCCGATCGCCAGCAAGAACCGACGGCACCAAACAAGCGAAACCAAGCAAAATCAACAGACATTTCATTGATCTTTATCCAACGATCATGTGTTCAGAAACAAAGCAAACCGCAACAGGCCAGCGCAAGAAAACCCAAAAACAGACAGCCGAGACGAATCACGATCATGAAATTCAGACACCAAGTCAAGTAAAGACCTCCGCTTTAAGAAAACGAAGCCCGACACTCGCGTACGGCAACGCAGTCTAAAAGTTTTGACCACCGGCCCATCGAACGACGACACCAACGCTCAATAATTCAAACGAAACACAGCCCGAACGCCGTCCGGACTGATCTCCCAAAACCCAACGCGGTGGTCGTCTCGCGTACTGGCCTTGTTACTTATTGAACCAAAATCGGACAGTTCAGTCTGGCTGTACAGGAGCCAAACGCCAACCAAGACTACGAAACTTCGGCGGGCTGCCTTTCCAGTTGGCCCCCAAAAGTCTTGCGGCTCCCGTTTCTCCTCGACCAGGCCGGAGGTGTTCAGCGGGACTAAGCTTTAGTTGACGAATACCGTTCCAGTCCTCAAGTGGAGCACCGGAAAAATTGTGGAAGTCACCAGCACGCAGCACAACAGATTGCCATTCCTCATCGCCGCTCAAGGAAACTTCAGCGGCGAAATCAGCAAGCCTGACAACCAGCTTATTGGAATCACCCGCCTGCACTTCAATCGACAGCACGGCGTCCAATGGAGCCTTCCATACGTCGGAACTCAGCTTATTCGTCGAACGTGCCCATTCATCGGGTCGATATGTGAACCATTCCTGTTGCCAGTCGCCCGCAAAGTCTTCAATCAACAAAGACGGCTGCAGCGTGGCCTGCACCGAAGCAGCCTTCAGCTCTTCTGAAGTGGCAACCTGCATCACCGATGAAAGATTAAAACGATCCGACGAGTAGCTTCCATAATAATAGCCGACGCCGGAAACAGGCTCATCCAACGCGTAACCAACGTTTGCATAAACCCATAGCGGCTTGTTGGTGCTGTTTAGCGGCAATGTTGCCACCCACTCACCATCCACCAGCGTGGCCGCCGCGTGATGCCAAAATCGATGCATCGTTTCCAGACGATCCTGAGGCGTTTCGTGAGACTTGCCCTGCAGAGTATAAAAAACGTGAACAGACTGAACGGGCCTCGATTTGTCTGGACGAACACGAAACAAGGGCACTCCGTCAGCCCCGCTAAGCTGCAGCGACGTCTTCGGCGTTTGTGGCATCGTAAACGTTTGTTTCAGGTGCTGGTCAAACCACAACAACGTAGCAACTTCGTATGCCGGTGTATCCTGATGGTTATGATGAGGCGAACAGGTAACTCGCCAGTCTGTGCTGCGAATCTCATTCACGGCAACAGGAAGGTCGCCGATGCGTCCATGGAAGTCGTTTGCGGGACTAAGAAACATGATCGGGCACGAAATCTGTTTCAAGCTAACATCATCCCCCAATGTCGCTCGAAACAATTCACTATCATTGTAACGATCGCTGATGCCGCCGCATGATGGAGCTGCGGCTTTAATTCGAGAATCAACAGCCGTCATCACTGTTAGCTTGCCGCCCATGGAATGCCCGTAAACGCCAAGACGGTCGGGATCAACTTCCGGTTGTTCCTCCAGAAACGTAATGGCTCGCCGAGCCGCCAGTGCGCACAAAAACCAGCCACTGTTGCGAGGCGATTCAACATCATCCAACGTCCACGACGCCGACCTGGCACTGGGAAACTGATTGCCCGCATTACGTCCAGGAGCATGGTAGCCATCCAAAATACCCCAATCCGTGGTCACCCGGTAATTGGGGTCGTCCGTCTTTCCGTCCCAGAACAGTTGAACACCAGCAGGATTCACCAGATAGTCTGAAGCACTGATTCGACCAGCCCACGCAATCGATACCGTGGCATAGCCGCGTTTGCCATTTGCAAGACACGCCTTGTAATCAGCGTACTGGCCACCGCCATGAATCTGCACCAATCCCGGCAGCCTTACACCGGCAGCGGTCGCCGCTTTCGGAAAACCGTAAACAGCCGCAAGCCTGGCTTTCACACCTTTGAAAACACCGATGCGGAATCGAACAACCCGCAACACCACACCCTCTTCTTCCCACTCTTTCAATATCTCCACTTCAAGCGGTTCCGCTGTGGGATCAAAGCCCTCCCACATCTGCTGAAAGTTTTCCGCCGCATGGTTACCGACCAATGTCGGCAGTGTTTCTGCGTCATCGGCTCCCGCAACAGAGGCAAGCAATCCAAAAACAATGACAACTGCAACCGCAGCCTGAACTGAAGAATGCATCCATGAAGTGAATCGAAACAAAATCATTGGGTCTGCTATGCTCATACAAATCTTCAATTTCTGAATCATCAAATAACGCACTCAATTTGCACACGCCGATTTACAGGGGCCAACTGTTTCATAGGGGCCAACCCACGACACCCAAAAAAACGGAGGATGCGACGACTGTGAACGGAAAAAAAATTAACGCAGGCCAAACTGCTCAAGGCAAACGCTAACGAAATCAAATTGTAACGGAGCAACTTCAATCAGCCACTATCACCGTCTTCGGCAACAACCACGGCTGCGATGAGGGATCGCCCAGATAAATCATCGAAGTTGCCCCGGGGTGTGAAGCCAGGCATGAGGGTAATTTTGGCCAATTCAGTGTCATGGATAAAATCCGGGGAGAATGCCGAATTCTGGCGACTGCGGCTACTACACTGTGAAGCTGTGGCAATCGGCCGAGAATCACGGTGCCGGTAGCTCCTCCTGCCTTCCAACCGCTGTAAAAGCTGCAACGGCGGGCGATATCAGCGACGTGCGACGGCACCCCAAAGCCGAGATTGTTCGGACCGATGTCGTTAGATTCAACGAAGCACCGTTGACGACACACTTTGTCAGCCGTTACCGTCTACATTCCCACCGAGCGATTTTCGCTCAATCTCCCCCCCCCCACGACTCACCCGCTTGAGCCGACCTGATCTGAATGAACAGGATTGTTCATGTTCCGCAGTCTTCTGCTTTTATGCTTTTCATGCTGCTGCCTTCCGTCCGTATGTCCTTGCGCGCTGAGCGATGACGCGGCTGAGCTAACATTCGAAAAAGACATACGCCCCATCTTCCGCGCGCATTGCTTCGACTGCCACGGCGCGACAGATCTTATGGAAGGAAAGCTGGATCTGCGATTGGTTCGCTTTCTGCAGCAAGGCGGCGAAAGTGGAGCGGCAATTACGGTGGGGGCTCCTGACGAAAGCTATCTGCTGGATCGAATTCGCAGCGGCGAAATGCCGCCGGGTGAGCATCGCGTTTCCGACAAAGAAATCGCCATCATCGAAAAATGGATCGCCGCCGGCGCGAAGACCGTTCGGCCGGAACCAGAAACGATTCCACCAGGACTCGGCCTGACTCCGGAAGAACGCAGCTTCTGGTCGTTTCAGCCAATCGTCCGACCCAACATAAAAGACGTGGCCGCGTTTCCTGAAACAGCTCGCGTCCGCACGCCAATCGACGCACTGGTGTTAGCGGCAATGCCGGAAGGAAGTGAGTTCGCGGCGGATGCAGATCGTCGAGTGTTAATCCAACGCGCGTTCTTTGATCTGGTGGGTTTGCCGCCGTCGCCGGAAGAATTGGAATCGTGGGCCAAAGACACGTCCGACGACTGGTACGACCGACTGCTGACCGATCTGCTGGACTCGCCGCACTACGGCGAACGCTGGGCTCGGCATTGGCTGGATGTCGCGGGCTACGCGGATTCGGAAGGAGTCACAACGTCAGACGCAGAACGATCCTGGGCGTGGAAGTATCGCGACTGGGTGATTCGAGCGTTCAACCAGGACAAGCCGTACAATCAAATGCTGACGGAACAACTTGCGGGCGACGAACTGGCCGGTCCGAAAAACGGCGACTACACGCCAGAACAAATCGAACTGCTGACAGCGACCGGTTTTCTACGCATGGCGGCCGACGGCACGGGCAGCGGGGCGAACACAGAGGAAGCTCGCAACCAAGTGATGACGGACACGATCAAAATTCTCGGCACGTCTGTGCTGGGACTTTCAGTCCATTGTGCTCAGTGTCACGACCATCGCTACGACCCGATTCCACAAACCGATTACTTCGCGCTGCGAGCTGTCTTCGAACCGGCATTGGATTGGAAAGCCTGGCAAGTACCGAACTCGCGGCGAGTGTCGCTGTACACTCAGGCCAATCGCGAAGAAGCCGCGAAGATTGAAGCGGAAACAAAAGTGGTGTCGGAAGCGAAAGCGAAAAAGCTGGCCGAATATCTGCAACAGGCGCTGGAAATGGAGCTCACGAAGTTTGCCGAACCGCTCCGCAGCGAATTGCGAACCGCCTACAACACGGCTGCCGACAAGCGTTCTGAAGAACAGAAAACCGCACTCAAAAAGAATCCCAGCGTCAACATCACGGCGGGCAATCTGTATCAATACATTCCCGATTCGAAACCGGAACTCGCGAAGTTCGACAAGCAAATCGCCGCTATTCGAGCCAAAAAACCGCCGGAAGAATTTTTGCGAGCACTCGTGGAACCGGCCAATCATGTTCCGGAAACGAAGTTGTTTTATCGAGGCGACCATCAACAGCCGAAGCAAACCGTGCTGCCGGCGTCGTTGTCCGTCACGACAACCGAAGGCCAACGCGTCGAATTTCCCGTCAACGACGAAACGCTGCCAACCACCGGGCGACGACTGGCGTTTGCGAAATGGTTAACGAACGGGCGGCATCCGTTGGTCGCGCGAGTCATCGTGAATCGTGTGTGGCTGCATCACTTTGGCAAAGGCCTTGTCGAAACGCCAACAGACTTCGGCAAACTGGGCACGCCGCCTCAGCAACTGGAACTGCTCGACTGGCTGGCCGACGACTTCATGAAGAATGGCTGGAGTCTGAAGACGCTGCATCGCAACATTATGACGTCCACTGCCTGGCGACAAACAGCCGAAACACGGGCGACCGATGGAAGCCAGGCTTCGATTCCGTTTGCTCGCCAATCGTTGTCACGACTGGATGCCGAAACAATACGCGACCGCATGCTGGTTGCGTCCGGACAGCTTGATCGCACGTTGTTCGGCAGCCCCGTGCAAATCAAAGAAGACGATACCGGCCAGGTCATCGTCGACGGCAGCCAGACTCGCCGCAGCCTGTACATCAAAGCCAAACGCAGTCGCCCCGTTGCCATGCTGCAGGCCTTTGATGCTCCCGTCATGCAGACCAACTGCGAAATCCGCCAGCATTCAACCGTTGCGACTCAATCGCTGATGCTGATGAACGGCGAATTCACTTTGGAACAAGCCGCGAAGCTGGCAGATCGAGCCGCCGCGGAAGCGACAACTCTGAACCCAACCATGCTGGCAGCATTACCAAAAGTGAATATGCCGGTCAGCGACTGGTCATACGGATTCGGCGATTACGATTCCGCCACAGATCGCACCGGCAGCTTTACGGCTTTCGCTCATTTCACAGGCACTCAATGGCAGGCTGGCCCCAAAGTACCTGACCCAAACGTCGGCTATGTGTTCTTAAACGGTACCGGTGGTCATCCGGACACGATTGGGCGAGCCGTCATTCGTCGCTGGACCGTCCCCTTCAGCGGAAAGATTTCGGTGGCGGGGAAATTGAGTCATCCGTCAGAAGGCGGTGATGGCGTTCGCGGCCGGGTTGTGTCCAGCCGATCGGGCAAAGCGGGCGAATGGCCAGCCTTCCACACCACCGCAGTCACAAACCTGTCAGAGCTGACGGTTGAACCGGGCGACACGATTGATTTTCTGGTTGACTGCAACACCAACCAAACGTCCGATTCGTTTAGCTGGCCGGTCACCGTCACAGTTGCCGAACCCGGCCAACCGAATCGAACAGTTGTGCTGGCGGACGAATTTCGAGGCCCCATGGATTCAGCAGACGCTGTGCCCGGGCAAATCGTCCGAGCGTGGCAGCTGGCGTTGTGCCGCAATCCAACAGACGAAGAACTACACCTGGCCGTCGACTTCATCGGCCAGCAAGTTGAAACACTGCAAGACAACAATGCGAAGCTACCAGAAGGCCGCACAGTCGTCAGACAGGCGCTGGTGAGTTTATGTCAGTCTTTGTTTAGTTCGAATGAGTTCTTGTATGTTGAGTAACCAAAGCAGGGTGGGCATTGCCCACCGACAAACACCAGCCTGGTTCAATGGTGGGCAATGCCCACCCTACAGCTCTCACATTTCCGGGGCTCATCATGATTAATTCTGACCAACACAATCGTCGAGCGTTCATCCGTCGTGGCTCACTGGGGATCGGTGGTCTGGCGGCGGCGTGGATGCTGAATCAGGACGCGGCGATTGCCAAACCGCCATCGGTGACATTCAAACCGCAGTCGTTCGACCTGTCGCCGAAGCAGTCGCATTTTGCGCCGCGAGCCAAAGCCATGATTTCGCTGTTTCAGCATGGCGGCCCGTCTCACATGGACCTCACCGACCCCAAGCCGGAACTCACAAAATTTCACGGCACGGAATACAAAGGCGAAGTCGCCTACAGCTTTGCGAACGAAGCCAGCAAAAAACTCATGGGCACGCGCTGGAAGTTTCGGCCCCACGGCGAATGCGGCATGGAACTTTCGGAACTGCTGCCTCACACAGCCGACATCGCCGACGATATCTGCCTGATTCGCAGCATGCACACCGGAGCCAACGGGCATGAAGTTTCTATCCGGTATTTTCACGGCGGCCAACCGGCAGTGCTCGGTCGACCGCATTACGCGTCGTGGCTGCTGTACGGCCTCGGTTCAGAAACTCAGGACCTGCCGTCGTACATGGTGCTGACTGATCCCGGCGGACACCCCGTCGACACGGTCAACAACTGGTCCAGCGGATTTATGCCGCCACTGTTTCAAGGAACCGTGCTACGGCCTCAGGAACCTCGCATCCTGAACCTCGATCCTCCGCCCTTTCTAAAAGGCGATGCGCAGCAACAAAACCTGAACCTGCTGCAAACATTAAACCGACGTCACGCAGATCGCTTCCCGGCAGAAGCCGATCTGGAAGCTCGCATCGCCAGCTACGAACTGGCGGCTCGCATGCAGACCGCGGCAACCGAAGCTTTAGACATCAGCAAAGAAACCAAAGCCACTCAGGAACTGTACGGCATTCATCAGGACGCGACTCGCGAATACGGAACCCGCTGCCTGATTGCTCGGCGACTTGTTGAACGCGGCGTCCGTTTTGTGCAGTTGTTTCTGGCCGGACAACCGTGGGACAATCATTCGAACATCAGCACCGGTCTGCCATCGATCTGCAAGAAGACCGATCAACCGTCCGCGGCGTTGGTGAAGGACTTAAAACAGCGCGGCATGCTGGACGAAACCATCGTGCACTGGGGCGGAGAAATCGGCCGTCTGCCGGTGACTCAAAATCAGGGTGCCGAAGCCAAACATGGGCGAGACCACAACGGCCAGGGTTTCAGCATCTGGTTCGCCGGCGGAGGCTTCAAGCCGGGAACTGTCTACGGAGCCACCGACGAATTTGGCCACAAAGCGGTTGAAAACATCGTCACGCCAAACGATTACCAGGCAACGCTGTTCCATTTGTTCGGACTCGACTGGAACAAACTCACCTACCATCACAACGGCCAACCACACATCGTCACGGCTGGCCGAGCTGCAAAAGTGGTCGACGGCGTACTGGCCTGATATTTCTGTAGTGGATCTTGTTAAAGGTCATGCAGATTCAGGATCTTTAACAAGATCCACTACAGAAAAAATATCGCCTTAGCAAAACGGCCCTTCCCAAATTCATGCCATTTTCGTGCTTTACTGCGAGTTACTTCGCGTTGACTCTTTACCTATCATAAGCATCCCGTGTGCACCGTTGTCCCTCCTTGAAAGCCTATGACCATGCTTCCGCGTTCATTGGTTTGCACAGTTTTGTCCACCGCAGTGGTGGCATTAACGACGACACCTGCCGCTGCTGACTCAAAGCTGGAATTCTTTGAAACGTCAATTCGCCCCGTGCTTATTGAACGATGCTCGCAATGTCACGGCGCTCACAAGCAAAACGGGGGGCTTCGAGTTGATTCTCTGGCCGCGTTATTGAAGGGCGGCGACACCGGGCCAGCCATCGTTGCCGGCAATGCGGCTGACAGTCTACTGATCAAGGCCATTCAGCGCAGCGAAGAATTGGCGATGCCGCCGGATGAGTCGCTAACTAAGCCTGAAGTTGATTCGTTGACGCACTGGATCAACGACGGTGCTGCCTGGCCAGAAGGTCTGACGCAACTCGATTCTCGCAAAGACACGACATGGAAGCAACATTGGGCGTTTCAGAAGATTCAGCAACCAGCGGTACCGCAAATTGAAAACGACTGGATTCAAACGCCGATCGACGCATTCGTTCTGCAGAAGTTAACGTCGAACGGCTTACAACATGCCGCCAGAGCAGATGCTCGCACACTTGTCCGGCGAGCCAGTTACGGGCTGACCGGGCTGCCTCCGACTTCGGAACACATCGAAGCATTCGCGTCTGATGAAAGTACCGAAGCCTGGCCGCGAGTCGTCGATCGCCTTTTGGAATCTCCGCAATATGGCGAACAATGGGCGCGTCACTGGCTGGACGTCGCTCGTTACGCTGACACCAAAGGATACGTATATGCTCGCGAAGAACGCTTCTGGATTCATGCGTGGGCGTATCGCGACTGGGTGGTTCGTGTGTTGAACAACGACATCGCCTACGACCGCTTCCTGCAACTGCAGATCGCTGCGGATCAAGTCGAAGACTGTCAACCTGAAGACATGGCGGCGATGGGCTTTCTGACTTTGGGCAGACGTTTTCTAGGCATCAAGCACGACATCATCGACGACCGTATCGATGTCGTCTGCCGCAGCACCATGGGACTAACGGTCGCATGTGCTCGCTGCCATGACCACAAGTACGATCCCATACCGACAGCCGATTATTATTCCTTGTACGGTGTTTTCGACAGTTGCTACGAACGCGTAGTGCCGATCGGCGATGAAGCTTCCACCGACGAGGCGTTTGCCACAGAACTGCAGAAAAGGCAGACGACGCTCACCAATGCAAGGCAAAAAGTCTGTGCTCAGGCGTCGCAACGACATCGCGACCGCATAGCAGAATATCTCATTGCTCAAACAGAATTGGCGAAGTATCCGCAAGCCGGATTCGATCAGATCATCCCGCCATCCGACATTCATCCTCAAATTGTGCATCGATGGAATCACTGGCTGCGCAACGCGGGACGCCGTCACGATCCCGTCTTTCGAGCCTGGGACGAATTTCGGCAGTTGGCGGAAGAATCCTTCGCCGAAGATGCCGTTAAAATTACCGAACAGCTGGCAACATTAACGCCCGCGGATCTGAACCCAATCGTAGCTTCGTCGTTTGTTAAAACGCCAAGTTCTTTTGACGAAGTGGCTATACGTTATGGCGAATTACTTCAACGTATCAACGAAAAATGGAAGGCTGAAATAAAAGCTGCGGCCGATCACAAGTCCGTGGTTCCGGAAAGGCTCTCAAATCCCGCTGAAGAACAGCTGCGTCAGGCGATATATGGCCCCACATCTCCATGCACAATTCCTGATGTGCACATTTCAAACACTGAAACTCTGCTGGCCAGCGACGAAGTTACGCAACTTTGGAAACACCAGGGCGAAGTTGATCGCTGGATAATACAATCGCAACACAATCTTCCCCACGCACTCACACTGGCAGATCGGGCGGCACCGGTTGAACCACGAATCTTTCGGCGAGGCAATCCGGCGAATGTGGGAGAATCCGTTTCACGCCATTTTCTGACACTGTTTTCAGAAAGCCCGGGTACAGCGCATGAGTTCAACAGCGGTAGTGGGCGTCGCGAACTGGCAGACGCGATCATCAGCAAAGACAACCCGCTTACGGCTCGAGTCATCGTCAATCGCGTTTGGGCGCAGCATTTTGGACGCGGCCTGGTTCCATCACCAAGCGACTTTGGCCTGCGAGCGGACGAACCATCGCATCCGGAACTGCTGGACTGGCTTTCCGGATGGTTTATGAACAACGGCTGGCAGTTAAAGCGGTTGCATCGCCTCATCATGACGTCATCCGTCTATCAACAGGCTTCAGAAGGTTTGGATAAAGAGTCGTTACAAGCGGCTGTTGAGAAAGATCCGGGCAACCGGTTGCTGTGGCGAATGACGCCGCATCGGTTGACGTTTGAAGAGTTCCGCGATTCGCTTCTGCAGGCCTCGGGAGAGCTACAAACAACGGCTGGCGGCAAACCATTCGATTTATTCGCTGCCGACGCTGTGCCTCGACGAACAATCTACGGCATGGTTGACCGCCAATACCTTCCCGGCGCGCTGCGGACGTTTGACTTTCCCAATCCAGATCTTCACATCGCTCAACGATCACAAACAACGGTGCCTCAACAGGCGTTGTTCTTCATGAACCACGAACTGGTTTTGAAACAAGTTCGTCTGCTGACCAAATCGACTGAAGATCTTCCGGACGTTGCTTCTCGAGTTCAGCAACTATTTCGAAGAATTCTGCAGCGAAACCCCACGTCCTCCGAAATCACGGATGCGCTTGGCCTGGCTGAATCCGGGGGTTCAAAGATCGAAGACGCGTTGTCCGCAACGGCGGCCGATTGGAGTTACGGATACGGCGAAGTTGACGAAACCAATCACAAGGTCATCAACTTTGAACCAGCACCTCACTTCACCGGATCGGCCTGGCAGGGAGGCCCCAACTGGCCGGACGCCAGGCTTGGCTGGGTGAATCTAACAGCGGTCGGCGGGCATCCAGGCGACACTCGCAAACACGCGTGTGTGCGACGGTGGACTGCACCGCGAGACATGACGATCCGGATTGAATCGAAGTTCGTTCACGAACCTGCTGTCGGTGATGGCGTGCGAGTGTTCGTGCTGGCAGGTGACGGACAGGAATTGTACGCGGACATAATCCACCAAAAAACGGTCGATGTGAACGCTGACGAAGTGCAGGTCGCCAAAGGAGCCGTGATTGACTTCGTAGTCGACATTAACGAAGTCCTTAACAGCGATCAATTTCTTTGGAGAATTACAATCACCGACAGGTCCGCTTCGGTTGCAGACCACTCGGCATGGGATTCGGAAAAGGATTTCACTCACGATTCAATCAGTCCGCTGTCTCCCTGGCAGCAACTGGTTCACGTGCTGATCTGCACCAACGAATTTATGTTTGTCGACTAATCCATCGTTCAACAATGCATGTCGAATGGCAAGTAAACAATGACTCATCCTTCCCCAACTCAAACCGCCACTTCTCGCCGAACACTGCTGCAGCAATCCGCGCTGGGCGTTGGTGGGTTGGGGCTGATGAGTCTGCTGCAAAACGAAGGTCAGGCCGATTCTTTACAGACCCGGTCTGTACACTTTCCGCCTAAAGCGAAGCGAGTTATTCACTTCTTCCTGAATGGCGGCCCGTCGCATGTTGACACCTTCGACCCCAAACCGGCGCTCGCACGTTTTTCAGGACGGACTGTCTCCGACAACCTGGCGACGGAACGCAAGACCGGTGCTGCCCTGCCCTCGCCGTTTCGATTTCGTAAGTACGGCCAATCGGGTATCGAAGTCAGCGAACTTTTTCACAAGACGGCCCAGCATATCGATGACATTGCCGTCATTCGATCTATGTATGCCGAAGTGCCCAATCATGAGCCATCACTAATGCTGATGAATTGCGGCGATTCTGTACAAACTCGCCCCAGTTTCGGTTCATGGACACTGTACGGACTGGGAGCAGAAAATCAGAACCTGCCTGGTTTCATCGCGATGTGTCCCGGAGGTCTGCCAATCAAAGACAACGAAAACTGGCAGGCCGGATTTCTGCCCGGCTCACTTCAAGGCACCTATGTCGATTCACAGCACAAAGACATCAGCAAGCTGATCGAAAACATCGAACACGCTCATATTTCAACAACCAGCCAAAGACGGCAGCTGGATCTGCTGGCCAAGTGGAATACTCAACACAAGTCCACTCGATCGGACCAGCGCCTTGACGCCCGCATCAATTCCTACGAACTCGCCTTTCGCATGCAACGCGACGCCGCAGAAGCGTTCGACATTTCCGGCGAACCAAAGTACGTGCAGGAACAGTACGGCGACGGAGTACACGGCCGTCAGACGCTTATTGCTCGAAGGCTGCTGGAACGAGGTGTCCGCTTTGTCCAACTGTGGCATGGCGCGGGGCAACCGTGGGACAATCACAGCAATATCGAAGCCGAACATCGCAAGCTTGCCGGTCAACTGGATCAGCCCGTGGCGGCGTTGCTGGCCGATCTGAAACAGCGAGGAATGCTGGAAGACACTCTGGTACTGTTCGGCGGCGAATTCGGACGCACTCCAACGGTGGAACTTGCCGGCGACGGAAAGCCCATCAACGGTCGTGACCATAACCACTGGGGATTCAGCGTCTGGATGGCCGGAGGCGGCATTAAAGGCGGCACGGTTTACGGGGCCACCGATGAACTCGGCTTCAAGGCGGCCGACAAGCCAACCAGCGCCCACGACCTGCATGCCACAATGCTGCACGCCATGGGAATCAACCACGAAAAACTCACCTACCGTTACGCCGGTCGAGACTACCGTTTAACGGACGTTCACGGGAAAGTCATTCACGACATTTTAAGTTGAGCGAGGCCAGATCCGCCGGTCTACTCCACTCTTTAAAACTCGTTCCCCCGCATCCCGTTTGCGAATAGCCAGAAACATTCGTTTCCATAGAGGTGAACGCACAAAGACGACTGCCAGCGGCCTGCGTTAGCGCCGAAAACATTGCAGAATCAAGGCAGGCTTCACGTAAAGCTGATGTTTATAGTCCATCAAGCAGAAGTTTCAGGGTGGCATTTGGTAACCTTTGTGCCTTTCCAAAACTTCGATCCACAAAGCCATTCTGCTTGATTCGTGAATTCTTATGGCCACGCAAACTGACCTGTTTCCTGAACAGAAAAAACTTGTCCTGCTGGATGGCATGGCTCTGCTGTATCGAGCTCACTTTGCTCTGGTCCGTAGTCCCCGCATGACTTCCGGTGGACTTTGCACGTCCGGTGTGTTCGGGTTCGCCAACACTGTGCTGGATATCATCAAAAAGGAAAACCCCACGCACATTGCGGCGGCGTTTGATACTCCGGAACCGACTGAACGGCATAAACTTTTCCCCGAATACAAAGCTCAACGCGACGCACTGCCGGAAGACATTGGAGCTCAGTTTCCTTACATCGACAGACTGCTGCAAGGCTTCAATATCACCATCATCAGGATGCCGGGCTACGAAGCTGACGACATCATCGGCACACTCGCTCACCAGGCAACCGATCTGGGCTATCGCACGTTGATGGTGACTCCCGATAAAGATTATCACCAGCTTGTCAGCGAAGACGCAGTGATCTTTCGACCAGGGCGACAGGGTGCAGCATATGAAACTTTGGGAATTCCCGAAGTGCTGGCTCATTGGGACATCGAACGCGTTGATCAGGTGATTGATATTTTAGGGCTGATGGGCGACGCCAGCGACAATATTCCTGGCGTTCCCGGAATCGGCCCCAAGACGGCTCAAAAGCTGATTGCGGAATTTGGGACCGTTGAAAACCTGCTGCAAAACACCGGCAAACTGAAAGGAAAGCAGAAAGAACGTGTCGAAGAAAATGCCGAACAGGCATTGCTATCAAAGCGTCTGGTTACCATTCAACTGGATGTGCCGCACACTGTCGACATCAATGGGTTGCAGCGGAAACCTCAAAACGACGAAGCGTTGCAGGCGTTATTCGAAGAACTGGAATTCGACGGTCTGGGCAAGAAACTGTTTGGCAACAAGTTTTCGTCATCCGCCAGTCGCACGGCAAGAATCCGTGAAAAGCGTGAAGTGCAGATTCAGGCCACGCTGTTTGATGATGCCGACGAAGTCGAACTAAAAACCATCAAAAGCGTGAAACACGAGTATCACGTCGTCAAAACCGCTGAACAGCGAGCGGCCTTGATTCAGCAATTACTAAGTCAAAAAGAAATCTGTTTCGATTCAGAAACAACCGGCCTGGACCCACGCACCGCTTTGCCGCTGGGACTGTCTTTCAGCTTTCAGCCAAACATCGCTTACTATGTTGTGTGCGACGCCTCCCAACCGACAAACGCTGCACCGAAAGAAACCAGCAGTGAAGCTCAGGCAATTCTGGATGAATTTCGAATCGTCCTGGAAAACGAATCCATTCGAAAAATCGGGCACAATCTGAAGTATGACGTATCGCTGTTGAAATGGCATGGAATTGATATCAAAGGCGAACTGTTTGACACCATGCTGGCGCATTCCATGAAGGAACCGGAAATGCGTCACGGGCTGGACTATCTATCCGAACTTTATCTCGCCTACAAACCAATTCCCACCAGTGACCTGATTGGCAAAAAGGGAGAAGAACAACGGAACATGCGCGACGTGCCGCTGGAACAGCTGGCCGAATACGCGTGTGAAGATGCCGACGTAACACTTCAGGTTGCGCGTGCGATTGAACCGGATATCAAAGCTCAGGGAGTCGCTCAGGTTTGTTACGAAGTGGAATGCCCGCTGGTTAACGTGTTGGTCGATATGGAATTCGAAGGCATTCGGCTGGACACCGTTGCTCTGGAAAAATACTCACAACAACTGGAAGTCGACATCGCCGCGTTGAAGGACACGATTTACACAGCGGCAGGCCATGAATTCAATATCGATTCGCCAAAGCAACTAGGCGTTGTGCTTTACGAAGAACTGAAACTGGACAAGAACCCAAAGAAGACGGCCACCGGTCAATGGTCAACTCGCGAAACAGAACTGCAGCGGCTGGCCGGACGCCACCAGATTGTGGCGGATGTCCTGGACTATCGAAACGCCGTCAAGTTGAAGTCTGTCTATGTTGATCAACTTCCGTCACACGTAAACCCGAAAACGGGGCGGCTGCATACGCATTACAGCCAGACATGGACGGCGACGGGCCGTATGCAGAGCAACGATCCCAACCTGCAGACCATTCCGATTCGAAAAGCAAGAGGTCGGGAAATCAGAGCTGCGTTTGTGCCACGCAATGAAGACTACTTGCTGCTGTCGGCAGACTATTCGCAAATCGAACTGCGAATTATGGCCGAACTAAGCGGCGACGAAGCCATGCTGCAGGCGTTCAGCGAAGGCACAGACATTCATCAGGTGACCGCAGCAAAGGTCTATGGTGTTTCGCTGGAAGAAGTTACTCGCGAAATGCGAGACAAAGCCAAAATGGTCAACTTCGGCATCATTTATGGGATCTCGGGGTTTGGCCTGCAACAGCGTCTGAACATTCCGCGAACCGAAGCTAACGAGCTGATAGAAAACTACAAAAAGGAATATCCGGGAGTTCAACGCTGGATTGACGCGACAATTGAATTTGCCAAACAGCACGGCTACGTGAAGACTCAAACAGGCCGACGACGCTATTTGCGTGATATCGATTCACGCAACAAGTCACTGGCCAACGCGGCCGAACGCCTGGCGATGAACAGTCCGATTCAGGGCACCGCCGCCGACATGTTGAAACTGGCGATGATTAAAGTCCACACGGCACTTCACGACGGCAACTTTCAGACAAAAATGCTGTTGACGGTCCATGACGAAATCGTATTCGACATGCTGAAATCAGAAGAAGACAGCGTGAAACCTGTCATAGAACAGGCGATGAAAACAGCGTTGCCGATGCAGGTTCCGATTCTTGTGGAAATGGGCACCGGATCGAATTGGCTGGAAGCTCATTAGTGTCTTACTCAAAATGATGCGTGCACGGTGCGCGTGTTGGTCGTAGCGACAACGGAGCGACTCGGCGATTCGAACGTCCCATGTCTTGCAGCTAACCACGCCACTGGGTCAAGGGCGAAGCCCTTGTTAGAGATTTGTGCAGTTGGAGATCAGGATTAGCCGTTTGGGCGTTAGCCCCGATTTAGGCACCTGAAAAACCGGGGCTAACGCCCAAACGGCTAATGCAGCAACAGGTCTTTGGCGCTTTCGGAAATTGCCAGCACAGCTGGGTGCTTGATTCGTCGTTCTACGGAGATCGCGTAAAAGCATTCTCTAATTTCGACGGTGCGTCCCAGCACTTTCACGTTGTATTGGCTGCACACGTCTTTCTCAATCGCTGTTGGAGCAGGAAACACGCCCTCCCCTGCCTGACCAAATACTTTCATCAAAGCGCTGTCTTCAAATTCTGCGCGAGTTTGGGGCTGGATTCCGAGCTTGGTGAACCAATGATTCAGATTTCGGCGAATGGAAGTGGTTTCGATAGGCTGCAACAGAGGCAGCAGACCCAGACAATCTGGAAATGACGCACTGTGCTTTTCCACGACATCGCTGGTGGCAAAAAACGAAACGCCGGATTCACCCAGCAGATGATTATAAGCCTTCACATTCATAGTGGGACCAACGGGGCTATCGCTCAGCACAAGGTCCAGACGGTGCACGGCAAGTTCTGCCAGCAAATCGTCCAACTTCCCTTCGACGCAGGAAATCTGAAGTTTGTGAGGTAAGTTCAGCGTTGGTTTCAACAGCCGATAAGTGATCAGTTTGGGCATCGCATCCGGCGTTCCGACTCGAAAGCGAGACGGCTTGAAGGATAGATTGCCTGCCAGCAGATCCTGAAACTCCTGCCCGGATGTAAAAATCTCCTCCGCGTAACCGAAGGCAATTTGACCGAATTCCGACAACTTGATGCTGCGAGACGAGCGGTCAAACAGACTTTTCCCAAGCGTTGCTTCGAATTGCTTCAATTGAGCACTGATGGTCGGACGGGACAGGTTCAACTGTTTGGCGGCTGCCGAGAAACTTCCCAGGCGCGCAGTTGTCCAGAAATAATAAAAGTGGTGATAGTTGAACCAAGCCATGATCGTAGCTTTTATCTACGGTTGAATTTAAAAAAAACAGTTTGTCTACGCTGATATTCTGCCGTAGAAGGAACAATAGCAACAGTCGCGTTACCGCCGGATCTTTGCAATCTTGACGGTTTTAAGCATTTTTAGCCCTGAATTTATTAAGTTCGCTCTATGTCACAGGATTCACCAGACAGAATCGTCCCGGGATCGTGGATCCTGGAACAGCTGTCGTTGCAGCTTCCCGATGTAGAAATGGCGGCTGCTCGACGAGCATGGCACGAAGCGGAACTGGCCTGGCCTGGTGAAGAACGTCAATTGTGGTGGCGCTGGCTGACGGAAGCGTGTCAAAGCATCGGCCTGAAAACACGTACAATTGACTGCACTGTCGCGGAAGTTCTGGAACTTGTGCGAAACGGTGCTCAGGTTATTACGTACTCTCAACAGCAGGACGGCGTCTGGCTGGGACTTCGCGAAGTGCGAGGCAAGCGAATTGGCGTGATGGAGGCACAAACGGAAGGTGAGACGACTTCCTTAAGTCTGCGGCAACTGAAACGCAGACTCAAAGACTTCGAAAAAGATGGCCGCGTACGATGTGTGATCATCCGCAATGATATCGATGCAGGTATGAAGGAAGCGGTTGGGATGTCTCCCTTCGGTCGGCTTCAGGCATTGCTGCGACCGGAATGGTCGGACATCTGGATCGTGATTGTATTTGCCTTTGTCGTGGGATTGCTGACCCTGGCAACACCCATCGCCGTGGAAGCGTTGGTCAACACGGTGGCGTTTGGGCGATTACTGCAGCCCGTTGTCGTGCTGGCTATGATTCTGTTGACGTTTCTGGCCTTCTCGGCGGCCATCCGTGCCTTGCAAACCTACGTGGCGGAACTTGTTCAACGGCGACTTTTTGCTCGAGTCGCCGGTGACCTTGCCTTCCGACTTCCACGAACCAAAACAGAAGCGATCGACGGCATCTATCTGCCGGAACTCACGAACCGATTCTTCGATATCGTCACCGTCCAGAAAGTTTGTGCTCAGCTATTGCTGGACGGTGTCGGCCTGGTGTTAAGCGCGATTATCGGGATGGCGGTGTTGGCGTTTTATCACCCCTGGCTGCTGGGCTTTGACATTGTGATGATGTCGTCTATCGCATTCATTATTTTTGTGCTGGGACGAGGGGCTGTTGGTAGCGCGATCAAAGAATCAAAGAACAAATACTATATGGCGTCGTGGCTGGAAGATATTTCTCGATGCCCCACAGCATTTCGAACCTATGGCGGCAACGAACTGGCGTTGGAGCGAGCTGACCGATTGGTTCATGAGTACCTGGAAGCTCGCGACAAACACTTCTCCATTCTGATGAGACAGGTTGTGTTTGCGCTGGGCCTGCAGGCTGCTGCCAGCACTGTGCTGCTTGGCCTTGGTGGCTGGCTGGTGATCGATGGACAGCTGACGCTTGGTCAGCTGGTTGCCGCAGAACTTATCGTGACAGTCATTGTGAGCGCATTCGCAAAACTCGGGAAGCACCTGGAAAGCTTTTACGACCTGCTGGCGTCTGTGGATAAGCTGGGAGCATTGTTCGACCTGCCAACAGAACAACACGATGGCATTCTGGAAATCAATTCCACAAGCCCGGCAAATGTCATCATTGAAGGAGTGGCCTATAAAACTCCGCTGGGAAGAAAGCTGAACAGGCCTGTTACACTTCATATTGCAGGGGGGGCTTCAGTGGCCATCTGCGGTGGGTCAGGATGTGGAAAAAGCACACTGTTGGACTTAATGTACGGTTTGCGAAGCCCGCACGCCGGTCGCCTGACAATTGATGGATTTAATCCGCAGGACCTGAGATCTGATGTATTGCGGCGTCAGGTCGCGATTGTCCGCAGCGCAGAAATTTTTCATGGTACACTGGAAGAAAACGTACATCTGCATCGATCGACAGTAACATCGGCGGACGTTCGGCGGGCACTGGAAGAAACCGGGTTGTACGATGATGTACTGCAATTACCGAAGGGCTTTGATACACAGCTGAATGGCAATGGAGTACCTTTGTCGCGAAGTCAAAGAGACCTGTTGTGCCTTGCCAGAGCCATTGCAGGCAAACCTCGACTGCTGCTGGTCGATGGAATTCTGGATGGCCTACCGGACGACTCGCTGGAACAAACATTATCAAGCTTGCTGAGCAAAGACAGAGGCTGGACGTTGGTGATCGCCACTGGGCGAAAGTCGATTGCAGAACGCTGCGACCAGATTCTTGAACTACACGGTCCGATTTCAACCAGGCCGGTAACAGGCACAGACGGCAACGAGGTGTCTAAATGATCTCCCGATCTGAATTAATTAACACCGCAAAACCTGCTTCGGGGCGAATGCTTGGCCCTTCTGCCTACAGCGAAGCCCTACTGCCATCGCTGCGTCTTGCTCGATCATCACGATTGGCACGGCGGATTGGCAAGTTACTTTTGTTACTGCTGCTGGTCGGCTTCTTTCTGGTAGCGATCGCTCCCTGGCAACAGTCCATATCAGGCAGTGGCAACGTCATTGCATTCGACCCGCTGCAGCGAGAACAGACAATTGAAGCACCAATTAAGGGGCGCATTATTCGCTGGGGAGAGAACATCTTTGAGAACGCTCATGTCAAAGAAGGAGACTTGATCGTTGAAATCCAGGACGTCGACCCACTGCTGATGAGCCGTCTTAATGACCAACTGGCGGCCTCTGCATCTCAAGTGCGTTCTAATGAACAGCTTGTGCTGGCCAGCGAACGAAACCTGGCAAACGCTCGAACATTGCAGGTTACGTTTGAGGCACAATTGCGAGCCTACCAGTCAGTGAAAGAACAGATACTGGCTTCCGCCGATGCCGCCATCGCAGGAGCAATCAATAAGGTCGAAGCCGAACAACAACAGCTGGAAGAAAATTTAGCCGCGTTAACGCAGGCAGAAGCCGATTACGAACGTCAAAAGAAACTGTTTCAGGAAAAGATTGTTGCTGAAGGAAAGTTTCAGCTGGCAGAAAGAAAATATCTGGAAGCGGCTGCCAAAGTCGCCAAGGCCGAAGCTTATGTGGAATCTGCCAAAAACGACCTTGAAGGAAAGAAGCGAGACAGAGGCGCCAAAGAACAAAAAGCACTGGTTGATATCGAATACGCCACAGCTTCGCTGGGAAAGGCGATGGGAGATATCGCAAAAGCAGAAAGCGATGTCGCCAAAGCAGGTTCGGAACTGAACAAAGCGCAAAAAGATCTGTCCGAAATGCAAACCAAAGTGGCTCGACAGGAAAGTCAGATCATCACCGCTCCATTTGACGGCTTTCTGACTCGAATTTCATCAAATCAGGGAAGTCAGATTATTAAGGAAGGCGACTCACTGTGCGTTATCGTTCCGGATACAGCAGACCGAGCCGTTCAGGTTTGGCTGGATGGCAATGACGCTCCACTTGTCTCACCGGGCAGACACGTGCGTTTACAGTTTGAAGGCTGGCCTGCAATCCAGTTTGCCGGATGGCCATCTGTCGCGGTTGGCACCTTCGGCGGCACCATTGTATCAATTGACGCGACGGACAACGGCAAAGGAAAGTTTCGAGCTCTTGTGCGTCCGGATCACGGCGATACAGAAAGCTGGCCTGACGAAAGATACCTGAAACAAGGTGTCCGAGCAAACGCGTGGGTGCTGCTGGAACGTGTCCCTTTGTGGTACGAACTGTGGCGTAATATGAACGGCTTCCCGCCAGTTGTTACTCAGGATGACGATGGCAAGACAAAATCCAAGCCGCCAAAACTGCCGAAATAAACCTGCCGGAACAATCGCCAAAAACGCCACGACAGTACTTAACAAGACAGGAATAACGTTCAACCACAAATCAGCGGAACGCAGGCTCCGTTACTCAATGACGTCCGGACGAAAACACAGACAGTGCGGTATTTCAACTGAAGGTCGTATCGTTACATCGTCAACATCAGGTTCCTGAAGTCGACATTGCCTGTTGCCATCTACGAACATTCTGCCAACGGATTGGCTGGTCGTGAGAATCATATTATTGACTACTGTGGCGCTTTGCGTCTGCGGCTGCCAGACGCAACAGCGAATCACACAACGCGGATCAATGTCAACAGCGGCGCAGGAAGTCGCGATGGCGCGTCAGGACCAATTGCCGAGCCACGACACCATTCGCCCGGAGCAGAACCTGTCGAACGACACGACGATCGTGAATGTCGAGGGAGACACCCACGAGCTGGAAAACCAGAACTCGTTTTCCGTTGTTTCAACGGTCTCACACTCCAAACCAATCCAGCCACCAACGGATATTCCTGAAGTTAATTTCGAGTCGGAAGTGGCTGATGCCACAACCGAAATCGGCATTGATGAAACACAAGCCGCTTACGACGCTGATCCAGGCTTCGCGGCCGATTCACCAACAGCAGCAAATCGATTGGAAAATCAGGTTTCACTGGACCAGGTCATCACTTCGCTGCATCAGTCGTATCCGCTGATCGAAGCCGCTTATCAGGAACGAGTCATCGCGAATGGAAATCGAATTTCCACCTGGGGTGAATTCGACACCAAGCTGAAAGGTTCCAGCGAAAACGGACCTCTGGGGTTCTACGAAACCTACCGCAACAGCGCGGGATTCACGAAGCCAATCTATAGTGGCGGTGAATTTTTTGGAGGCTACCGCAATGGAGGTGGCGACTTTCAACCTTGGTACCAGGAACGCGAAACCAACGACGGCGGCGAATTTAAAGCGGGGGTTCGAGTTCCATTGATCAAAGATCGTGACATTGATGGTCGTCGAGCGGCGCTTTGGCGAGCCACCTATGACCAGCAAATTGCCAATCCTGTCATTCAGTCGAATCTTGTAGGCTTCAGCCACGAAGCCGGTCTGGCTTATTGGAAGTGGGTTGCCGCCGGTCAAAAATATCGACTGGGGCTTCAATGGCTGGAACTTGCCGAAACAAGAAACGACAGAATCAAGCGACGAGTCGAACTTCAGGACCTGGATCCACCGGAACTGATCGACAACGAACGAGCGATCGCAAAACGTCGGGCCAAGTTGTCTGACGCAAGAAACGTGTTGCAACAATCGGCAGTAAAGCTGTCACTGTTTCTTCGTGACAGTAACGGATCGCCGTATCTGCCGAAACTGGAGGACCTGCCAGACTTCCCTCTGCTACGAGATGTCTCTGATAATACAATTGCAACTGACATTCAACGTGCTCAACAGGCTCGCCCGGAACTTGCGGCTATTGATCTTCAACTGAAGCAACTACATGTGGATTATGCTGAAGCGTGCAACATGACTCGCGCCAGCCTGGATGCTCAACTGGTTGGCTCCCAGGATGTCGGAGAACCCACCAGCAAGAAACGCGACAAATCAGAATTCGAACTGGAAGCGGCTCTGTTCTTCGAAGTACCTTTAGAACGCCGAAAAGGCCTCGGAAAGATGCAGGCAGTTCAGGGCAAGATTGCTCAGGTCACAGCCAAACGCCGAATGGTTCAGGACAAGGTGATAGCGGAAGTGCAAACCGCGTATGCAGGATTGATCCAATCTCGGCTGGAAGTCCTCAACGCCAGACAAGCAGTGAGCCTGGCGACGAAAATGGCGGAAATCGAACGACGCAAATTCGAAGTTGGTGAAAGTGACCTGCTGAAAGTCGCGTTGCGTGAACAGTATGCATTGGAAGCTGCGGAAGAAGAAGTATCAGCCACGTTCAATCACTTCACCGCGTTCAGTGATTACGCCGCAACTCTGGCAATCAGTCGTCCATCAATCGACTTGCTGAAGGCCGACGTGGAACAGTAACACGCTTGACGTTGATGACTTAGTCTTCTTCGCTGAGAATTGCTTCCGGATAATCCAGCTGAGGAAGCCGCCATTTGTATCGTATTGCCAGCAACCGAAAAACGACGATGAAAGCAATCGCTGCCGGCACCGCAAACTGATCGGGAATTGACCGCCACTGCAAAACAAACAGTAACCAGCAGCCAGTAAAAGAACACGTCGCATACATGGGAGCCGTACGAAACAGGCTGGGAACCTTGTTGCAGACGATGTCTCCAATTACACCGCCAAACGTGCCGGTCACAACGCCCAGCAGCGACGCGATAAATAACGACGTGCCAGCTTCCATGGCAAACTTTGCCCCAACCACGCTGAACAGCCCCAATCCCAGCGCATCGGCGACGTCAACGACCTTTTCAAACCAGCCGGGAATTCGAGGCAAAAGCGAAACCGGCAACGCGATGCACAACACAACAACCGGATAATGCGATTCTCTAATCCAGAACAAAGGATGACGGTCTAAACAAAGGTCTCGCAACGTGCCTCCACCAAACGCGCAAATGAAGGCGACAGAAAAGACACCGATGAAATCCATTTGGTGACGCCTTGCCAGCAAAACGCCGTAAACAGCTCCGGCAATCACAGCGATAAACTCAACAACCTGGTACATGCAACGGATCCCTGACAACTACAAACATTCAAACCACGGTGTCGCAAACGCTCTACCGCAGAAAACAGCATCAGCCCCAGTCTTCGCTACTGCTTTCCAACCAGATAAACTCAACAAGCCAAAGAGCACCAACGAAGCAGTGACGCATGCAGCACTCAATCCGTTGCCAACAAAAACTGTTGTACCAGATTGTTCATCATCTGCTGCACTTCATCCTGAGAATGTACGCGAGCGTCATACGACATTGTCACATTCTGCCTTTGATTGTGTTCCATAACGGCAAGTGAAATCGTCTGGAAAGGTCGCATGGGAGGGATCAGCTGAACATTGGCAACGACCAGCAAATGCTGAGTCGAATCACGGCAAGTCGCTGAAGAGAAATCCTGAAGAGGGCACCCCACATTCGTGAGCAAAAAAGTGGCCATACACTTATTGGCTTTGACAGTTCGTTCCATGGCCCCCGGAATTTTCGTCATCGCTTTTAAGGCCAGCAGAAACGTGGGCAAGTAATAGTCACGTCGACTGGCGGTCATGTTCTGCTGAATCTGTTGCAACAAAGCCGTGTGGTCAGAAATCTGAAGCCCACTGAACGCCGGAAACGTCATACTAAATAAATTCGCAGCGGGAATATTATCATTCGTCTTACCGAAACGAACGTTGCCTGGTACTGCGATTCTCATCCAATCGTTTGCGGAGTATTCATCTAAGTTTTGTCGAAACTGATCTACGGCAACAAAAGCATTTCGCAACAGCAAGGTATTCCGCGACACTGAAAGACGCCTGGCAAGAGCGTCCATCGCTTGAGTTTCTTCCTGCGAAAACTGATGAGACAAGAAGTGGGGATAGCTGTCTGCAGGAGCATCATCACCGGTGGCCAGTTGATGCTGCTTCACGGGTACGAACTCACGCCCGGAAAATTCACGAGACGCGTACAGCGCTTTTGCCTGGCGCCTGACCATGCTTAAAATCGAGTCTTTTTCATAACCGCACCAATGCCGTTCTTTTAATCGTGAGACACTTCGCGGTTCCCACTTTTCCAGACACGTTTCATCACTGGAATAGCACCGCAGGACGTCTTCAATAAAACCAAAAGCTCCAAGCCCATCGGTGGCCGCGTGGTGAAACTGAAACGTAACGACCGTACCAGGCTGCGATCTGCTGAACCAGCATTTCAAACCGGCATTCTGCTGGATATTAATAGCAGCAACGGTTCCCGAATCAGCTTGTTCCTGGAAGCTGATCTCCGCTGCTGAATCGCGCAAACACCATTTCAACTGACGCCCTGCTTCAGAAACGCGAGCTTGCAATAAAGGATGAAACGGCAGAGTGCGACCTATCGCTGCTTGAAACCTTTCGGGGCAAAAATCGCCTTCGAGTTCCAGTTGAACAAAGAAGTCCAACGGGTGCGATGGCCGATTGTCTCTGTAAAGATACGTTTCAATATGAGACAGCTGGGGGCTGATAATTGTATTCATGGAAACTCAAACGGCTTATTTGCACTTCGACAAAATCAACCAGTCAATGCAACCTGCCAATCAGCAGGCGCGCGTAATTTCAGTAACGGCAGACTTCACAACTTCGACAGCAAATGCGGCAAAGCACGTTCGCCTGAACAGATTTGATGACGCGGCAGTCTACGGCAAGTTGCAGAAACACGCGAATACATCAATCGTGAACGCTCGGCACTGCTCGAAGCGATCGTTTGGGGCAAAAACCCGTTCAGGAAAACGGAGGAATGTTGACTAACGGCAGATGAAACCTCAGCGATGACTGCCAGCATTCCAGCGATTCGGCTTAATTAGTCGGCAGTTTTCAGACATTTCCAAACTTGCGTAACACAAGAACTATTCTTCCAGCAAATAAATTTGGCACGGATTTTCGCAGGAATCACCCTTCTGACCGCCCCGACACGGCAAACGTCTTTATCGGTTTTGAGTAAACCATCGGTGCCACGATAGCTGCGTTGACCGGTCTGATTCACGCCGTATAGTTCGCTTTCTTCGATCTTGTTCGTTGGAAAATCCTGCCTTTTGCAGGTGTTCCGTAACGCGTGTCGATCCCGCTTTTCTTCTTGTGGCGTTCCGAATTGGCGAAGGCCGATTTGTTGATTGCCGTGTCCCGCACCTTGGCGACACTCCCCTTCCTGGTTAAATAAAATGCTCGATTTCTTTCGTCAACGTTCCGGATCAACCAAAGACGACGTACTTTCCGGACTGACTGTTGCTCTGGCACTTGTTCCTGAAGCGATTGCTTTTGCTTTTGTGGCGGGAGTTTCGCCGCTGATCGGCCTGTACTCCGCTTTCTTTATGGGATTGATTACTGCCGTGCTGGGCGGACGTCCCGGCATGATTTCGGGAGCCACCGGTGCCATGGCGGTTGTTGTGGTAGCGCTGGTTGCTCAACACGGTGTGGCTTACCTGTTCCCAACGGTCATTCTGTGCGGGCTGATGCAGATCGCCATCGGGCTGGCAAGACTCGGAAAACTTATCCGCATGGTTCCCCATCCCGTGATGCTGGGATTTGTTAATGGCCTGGCGATTGTGATCGGCCTGGCTCAACTGGGCAGCTTCAAAACTTTGTCTCCGGACACATCGCTACCGGCAGCCGAACGACTTGTGTACCTAAGCGGACAGCCATTGATTCTGATGCTGAGCCTGGTGATCGCCACCATGTGCATCATCTGGCTGTTGCCTCGGTTTACCAAAGCCGTCCCCGCTTCTCTGGCAGCCATCCTGACGGTCACTCTGGCATCGGTCGCCATCAACAACTCCGTAAAGACGCCCAACGGCGAACACGTGCTGGCAACAGTTGGAGACATGCTGCAGACGAATACTCAAGCTGCACAATTGGCTGCTGCAGAGGCATCGATTGTAAATCCGACGGCAACCGCCCCAACAACAACGCCGGTTGAATCCACGGACATGGCAGTGACAGACGAAGGCATCGCTGTTACGGAATCGAACAATGTGGAAGTGAGCATCAGCGGCGGACTGCCTAAGCTGTTCTTTCTGGAATACGAAATGGTGCCGTTCACCTGGGCAACATTTCGAATCATCTTTCCGTTTGCGATTGTGCTGTGTGGAGTCGGTCTGATCGAATCACTGATGACCCTGACGCTGATCGATGAAATCACAGAAACTCGCGGCAAGGGAAATCGTGAATGCGTTGGTCAGGGAACTGCAAACTTAATCTGTGGACTGTTCGGCGGGATGGGCGGCTGTGCCATGATTGGCCAATCACTGATCAACGTGAACTCAGGCGGACGAGGTCGGCTTTCAGGAATTACGGCCGCTGTATGCCTGCTGCTGTTTGTGCTGTTCCTGGGCCCCTGGATTCAACAGATTCCCATGGCCGCATTGGTGGGCGTCATGTTTATGGTTGTGATTGGAACCTTTGAATGGGCATCGTTAAAGATGTTCCGCCGCATGCCTCGCAGCGACGTATTCGTCATGGTTCTGGTGGCTGGCTATACAGTTCTGATGCACGACCTGGCGTCCGCCGTCATTCTGGGTGTGATCGTTTCAGCACTTGTGTTCGCCTGGCAGCATGCCACGCACATTGGAGCAGAAACAACATTCAACGAATCCGGCAGCCGAACTTATCAATTGCACGGCCCATTGTTTTTCGCCTCCGTAACGTCCTTTAAAGACCTGTTTGATGTTAACGGAGATCCCGAAGACGTCGTTATCGACTTCTACTACACCCGCGTATACGACCAGTCGGCACTGGAAGCGATTAACTGGCTGGCGGAAAAATACGTCAACTGCGGCAAACGACTGCACCTGACGCACCTAAGCCCTGAATGCCGAAACCTGCTGGACAAAGCGGGAGATCTTGTGGAAATCAACGTTTCCGAAGACCCTCATTATCACATCGCCACAGACCGTCTGGCTTAAGTCGGCGTTGGAGACTTAATCAAAATGATGCGCGCACGGTGAATGCATGTTGGTCGTAGCGACAACGGAGCGGCTCGGCGATTCGAACGTTCTATGTCTTGCAGCCAACCACGCCACTGGGTCAAGTGCGAAGCCCCTGTTAGTCTGATTATTGCAGGGTTACGCGAAAGACGCAGCGTTCTGCTGCAGACTTGCCAGATCAAGACGGCGACTGGAAGTGAACGGTCTGCAGCAGGCATCAACTCCGTACGCTGTGATGCGCAACTTATCGGGAAGCCGGTGTTTGCCCAGTTGGAAGAATGATTATCGCCTTTTTCCAGGCAGCGGTGCCAAGCGAATTGGTGCAGACGTTGGCGTCTACTAATATCACGGCAATGTCAGCAATCGTCGTCAAAAATCTGTGTCGCACTTACAAAGTCTACCGTAAGCGAGAAGGCCTGCTGGCTTCGCTGCGCGGATTGCTGCATCGTGAATATAACGAAGTGCATGCCGTACGCGACGTGTCGTTTAACATCGAAGAAGGCGAAATGCTGGCTTTTTTGGGGCCGAACGGAGCCGGAAAAACCACGACGCTGAAACTGCTGTCCGGCCTGATTGTACCCACATCAGGAACCGCCACTGTGCTGGGACATATTCCGTGGAAGCGAGAAGACGGGTATCGTCGCAGGTTTTCTTTGGTCACCGGACAAAAGGAACAATTGTGGTGGGACCTGCCTGCTCAGGAATCCTTCCGACTGCACAAAGAAATCTATCGCATCAACACGAGCGACTATAATTCGCGATTAACCGAGCTGACCGAATTACTTGACGTTACAGAACTGATGGGGCAACCTGTCCGAGAATTGTCGCTTGGCGAACGCATGCGAATGGAGCTCATCGCCGCCCTGCTCCACCGCCCGGACGTGCTTTTTCTGGACGAACCCACGATTGGCCTAGACGTTATCAGCCAACGAAAAGTGCAGCAGTTTCTTCGCAAGTATCAAAAGGAACAGCGCATCACGGTCATCCTCACCAGCCACTACATGAAAGATGTAGAAGCTCTTTGCGAACGTGCGATTGTCATCAACAAAGGAACTGTCGTTCACGATGGTCCGCTGGAAGACATCGTCGATCGCTTCAGCCAGCACAAGATCATCGAACTGCACTTTGGAGTCAACAGTTCACCAAAAGGAATCGAGCGTTACGGAGTTGTGCTGGAAGATCGTGGGCCGATGATTCGCCTGCAGGTGGAAAAGCAAAAAGTGTCGGCAGTGCTGTCGAAGGTACTGGCGGAATACGAAATCGACGACGTCAGTGTTTCCGAAAGACCGCTTGAAGACGTGATTGCCGAATTATTTTCATCAGAAGACCAATCGGATTCAGCTTCGCCTCGCCGTTAAGAATTATCGTTTCGCGTTCATTGAAGACAGACTTAGCTAAAGACATGTCAGCCGTTCCCAAACAATCTTTGATCGCCGGGCTGAAAGCAGGCGTGCGCATCAAGTGGTTGATTTTGAAAACGGCTATGGAAGAACGACTTGTGTATCGAGGCGACTTTGCCTTTGCGACACTGGTCAGATTTCTGCCGATCATTACGCAGGTCTTCCTGTGGAACGCGATTTACGCCGGTGATACAACGTCATCGCTGAACGGCTACACCTATCCGACAATGGTTTCTTATTACCTGCTGGTGATGGTGGCTCGAGCATTTTCCAGCATGCCAGGACTATCCACCGGAATTGCGGAATCGGTCCGCAACGGTTCGGTTCGCAAATACCTGCTGCAACCCGTTGACATGCTGGACTATCTGTTCTGGCATCGTATTGCTCACAAGCTGGTCTACTATATTATTGCCGCTGGCCCGTTCGCTCTGGTGTTTTGGGTGTGTCGAGAATATCTGCCAGGCTGGCCCGAACGCCCTGTTCTCATTGCGTTTGTTTGTTCATTGATCATGGCATTCATGATCGGTTTTTTGATCGAAGCTTTAATTGGACTGATTTCATTCTGGTTTCTGGAAGTGAGTTCACTGATCTTCATTTACATGATGATGAACTACTTTCTTTCTGGACACATGATTCCTCTGGAATGGATGGCCGAATGGATTCCGTGGGTGTACTACCTGCCGTTCCGTTATCTGGCCTACTTTCCGGCCGCGATTGTGCTTGGCCGCATTCCGCCGGAAACCTTGCCGTTTGAATTGTCCGTTCAATTTGCGTGGATCATTGTTCTGTTTGTCGCGAATCGCATTGCCTTCACACGTGGCGTAAATCGCTATGGAGCTTTCGGTGGCTGACCTCAACGATGGCAGTTCACCAACTGTGAAGAGTTCCGCAGCTGAAAGCTTCGCCGAAAACGCGAATGCTCCCGACAATTCCAGCAAACTGATTGACCGGATTTCTCACCCGGTTTTCATATTCGCGTACCTTGCCAACCTTGCCGTGGTTACTGCCAATGCGGCCATGTTTATGTTTGCCGATTGGGTAGCATGGCTGGCAACTCACGGCGGTTCTGACATTGTTTATGTGGAAGAACTGCCGGGAAGAATTGTGCGAGAAGGCCTGATTGCCGCCATCTGTGCTCGCGTGTTTTTGGGGATGTCGATCGACCGATTTGGAGTACGGCACGTCTGGCTGTGCATGAGCCTGACAGCACTGTGCGGTGCCTGCGTATTTGGTTCTCTGCAGGAACTCACGTGGCTCGTGTACGTGGGGCGAGTCTGCTTTGCGGTCGGTCTTGCGGGAATGTTCACCTGCAGCACGTTCCATATGCAGGATTCCGTTGCTGAACACCGTCGCACAGAATTTATCGCTTTACTGGGCAGCAGCGGTTTTCTGGGCATGATTCTGGGTTCACAGCTGGCGGGCTTTTTCCGAAGGTCGTCCGGCGTGAACAAAGAAGTGTATTTTGCGAACGTATTTTTCGCCGTAACTTCTCTGTTATTGATTTACATATTACTGATGTGGTTCGCCACGTCCGATTCTGTCAAACCGCCTAAAAAAACGACGCGGCCCACGTTACTAAAGCTAACGTGGCAGTATTGGCCCGGCTTTGTTCTGTTTGTCGCGATGACGATGGGCATGATGTTCACAGTCACCTCGCTTTACCTGGTACGTTTCAACCGCCACGCGGGGACGGGCGATATCGCGGTCTTCTGGACGACTTATGCGGTGGCTGCATTTTTGTTTCGCATGAAAACAGCGTCATTAAGCCATCGAATCGGAAGGTATCGATTAATTACCGTGGGCCTGGTCGCTCAAGGTTTGGGAATCTGGGCATTGATTCCGGTTCAGGAATGGTGGCACCTGACGTTTTCGGCGGTAATTTGCGGGCTGGGGCACGCACTGCTGTTTCCGTCGATCGTGTCTCTTGGATCCGGGACATTTCCTCCTCAATATCGAGGCAGTGGAACAAACCTGACGCTCGGCTGCTTCGATTTGGGAGGTGCCGTTTCTGCGCCTTTGTTGGGTCGTATCATTGATCTGCCACAATTCGATGGTGTCGGCTTCAGGCCAATGTTTTTCACAGCCGGGCTAATTCCGCTTATCGTGGCTACGATCTGGTTTGCGACTCACCGATATTCGACTGACATAGAGATTCGCGCAAAAGCGTAGCCATTCTGCCACGTCGAGCCGATTTTACGGTTGCTGTGAATAGATAGACAGAATTCGATCATTAGAACATAACCTGTGTGAACTGTGCGAAACGGCACACACATGGCGGCTTCAGGATTGGCAGGCCTTCAGTGTCTTAATTCCGGTTAAGTTCGGACGGTTAAGCCGCCAGCAAGTCTGCGGTCGTTGAAGTTGACAACCGGATCTCTATAATCGCGGGTATTGGTTTGAACGATTCTGTGCACCCATGCTTGAAGGAGCTGGGCTTTGAACGCTGTTTACAAGATTTTGGGACTTCCTGCAGAACTGCTTTGCAAGGTGCCGGGCATCGGCCCAATCGTAAAAGTCTGCTGCACTTCCGTCGGGCAAAAAATCCTGATGGCCCTGACAGGGTTGTCGCTGTGCGGATTTTTGGTCGCTCACCTTGGCGGCAACCTGAACCTGTTTGCAGGTAAAGATGCGTTTAACGGCTATGCCGAAAAACTTCACAGCCTCGGCCCACTGCTGGCCGTCGCCGAAGTTGGACTGTTCGCCACGTTTCTGTTGCACATTGGCCTGGCCGTGTCCACCACCGCCATGAGCCGCGCGGCTCGTAAAAACGAATACGAAAAAAAGGCAACGAAACAAAGCGGTTTCATTCTTCCGAATGGCGGAGCGTCAAATTTGATGCTGGTGACCGGATTAATCGTCTTTGCCTATCTGGTTGTCCATATCCTTGATATGAAACTGAACGTTCGTGGGTTCCCGGGCGCAAGCGAAATCCCAGGCGAAGGGGACAAATTCGAACACGTTCGAGCGGTCCTGCTGGATTTCAAGACGGCAGTCTTCTACGCCGTATGCATGCTGGCATTGGGCATCCACCTCTCCCATGGAGTTCGTAGTGCCTGCCAATCGCTGGGCATCAGCCATCCCCGCTGGAATAAATTGATCAGCATCGGTGGCGTCCTGTTCGCATGGTTAATCGCAGCAGGATTTACCAGCATTGTGGTTTGGCCATGGGCAGTAGTACCTCACTGATCTAGCTGTCAGCACTTAATTGCGTTTCTTCCAAGTTGTAACGCTGTCCTCGCAGAATGAAACTGAGGTCGTCAAATGGTTCGTGTGGCAAGTGAGACTCTGAACTCTCGAGTTCCAGAAGGCCCGGTCGATGAGATCTGGGACAAGCACCGCTTCAACATGAAGCTGGTGAATCCGGCCAACAAGCGTAAATTTACCGTTATTGTCGTCGGCACCGGCCTGGCGGGTGGTGCAGCAGCCGCCTCACTGGGAGAACTCGGCTATAACGTCAAGGCGTTCTGTTTTCAGGACAGCCCGCGTCGAGCACACAGTATTGCTGCTCAAGGTGGCATCAACGCCGCCAAGAACTACCCGAACGATGGCGACAGCGTTTGGAGACTGTTCTACGATACCGTGAAAGGTGGCGACTATCGAGCTCGCGAAGCGAACGTATATCGCCTTGCTCAAGTCAGCAACAACATTATCGACCAGTGTACGGCTCAGGGAGTCCCTTTTGCTCGCGAGTACGGCGGCACTCTTTCCAACCGATCATTCGGCGGTGCTCAGGTTTCCCGAACATTTTATTGCCGCGGCCAAACCGGACAGCAACTACTGCTGGGTGCATACCAAGCCATGATGAGGCAGGTACATCTGGGTAAAGTTCAGATGTTCGCTCGCCGCGAAATGCTGGAACTCATCAAAGTCGATGGCGTTGCTCGCGGCATCGTCGTGCGAAACCTGACTACCGGAAAACTGGAAACTCACACAGCAGACGCGGTCGTATTGTGTACGGGTGGTTACGGCAACGTTTACTACCTTTCCACAAACGCCAAAGGTTGCAACGTCACCGCGTCGTGGCGTTGTCACAAGCAGGGAGCGTTCTTCGCCAACCCGTGCTACACACAGATTCATCCAACGTGCATCCCGGTCAGCGGCGACTACCAGTCGAAGCTGACTTTGATGAGCGAAAGTCTGCGAAACGATGGTCGCGTATGGGTGCCGAAAGACGCCAACGATACAAGAAAACCATCTGATATTCCGGACGAAGATCGAGACTACTATCTGGAACGGCGTTACCCATCCTTCGGTAACCTTGTGCCACGTGACGTCGCGTCTCGTGCCGCGAAAGAACGCTGCGATTCCGGTTTTGGAGTGAGCGAAACCGGCCTGGCGGTTTACCTGGACTTCCGCGACGCTATCAAACGCGACGGCGAAGATACGATTCGCAGGAAATACGGCAACCTCTTTCATATGTATCAAAAGATTACAGCGGAAGATCCTTACAAGGTGCCAATGAAGATCTTCCCGGCCGTCCATTATACAATGGGGGGACTTTGGGTGGACTATCACCTGATGAGCAACCTGCCAGGACTGTTTGTTCTGGGTGAAGCGAACTTCTCAGACCACGGTGCCAACCGCCTGGGAGCCAGCGCTTTAATGCAGGGATTGTCTGACGGATATTTTGTGATTCCATACACAATTGGCGACCATCTGGCGAAGGCCACACTGCCGAAGATTCCGGAAGATCACCCCGCCTGCGTTGATGCGATGCAGGCAGCCAAGCTGCGAATAGACCAGCTGATGGCCGTTCAGGGTTCGCGAACAGTGGATAGCTTCCACCGTGAACTGGGCTTGATCATGTGGGATCACTGCGGCATGGCTCGCACTAAAAGCGGCCTGGAAACGGCCATCGGACAGATTCGCGATCTTCGGGAACAGTTCTGGCAGGACGTGCGAGTGCTGGGTTCGGGCGAGACACTCAATCAAAGCCTTGAGAAAGCCGGGCGAGTCGCAGACTTTATGGAGTTCGGCGAACTGATGTGCGTTGATGCTCTGCACCGGGAAGAATCCTGCGGAGGCCATTTCCGCGAAGAACATCAAACAGCGGAAGGTGAAGCACAACGTAACGACGCTGATTTCAGCTATGTTGCAGCGTGGGAAACCCACGGCGTTGGCGAAGAACCAACACTTCACAAAGAACCGTTGTCCTTTCCAAACGTCCCTCCAGCGACGAGGAGTTACAAGTAATGAGCAACGATACTCTCAATCTGACTCTAAGAATCTGGAGACAGGAAAACGCCACGTCAACTGGTGCCTTCCGCGACTACAAGCTTGCTGGCGTCAGCACACATATGTCGTTTCTTGAAATGCTGGACGTGCTTAACGAACAGCTGATCACCTCCGGTGAAGAACCCGTTGAATTTGACCACGACTGCCGCGAAGGCATTTGTGGCATGTGCAGCCTGATGATTAACGGTAAGGCTCACGGCCCGGACAACGCCACAACAACCTGCCAGTTGCATATGCGGCGATTCAACGATGGCGACACGATTGTCATCGAACCCTGGAGAGCAACCGCTTTTCCTGTGGTGCGAGACCTGGTGGTTGACCGTTCAGCGTTCGACCGCATCATCGGTGCTGGGGGATACGTTTCTGTCAATACAGGCAACGCCCCGGATGGCAACGCGATTCCAGTGCCCAGCACAACTCAGGAAACCGCAATGGATGCCGCAGCCTGCATTGGCTGTGGAGCATGTGTGGCAGCCTGCAAAAATGCATCTGCCATGTTGTTTGTTTCTGCCAAAGTGTCTCAACTTGCCGTTTTGCCACAGGGGAAAGCCGAACGCAACGAACGTGTGTTGAACATGGTTGCTCAAATGGACAAAGAAGGGTTTGGCCACTGCACCAACACGTCTGAGTGTGAAGCAGCGTGTCCGGCAGAAGTTTCCGTTTCCAACATCGCTCGCCTGAATCGCGAGTACGTGCGGGCTTCTTTGATGTCTGGCGGCTAAATTATTGAAACTCGCCGGGATATTTTGGCCAAATTTCCTGACCGAATTGAACTCCAAAACCCGAGTCCTGTAGAAGGACTCGGGTTTTTCCGTAGGCATTCGCGAACACTCAGGAATCTCACCCCCTGAACCCGTGTTCCGTAGTCGTTTCGCATCAGATAGACTGTGACGCTGTTGCCCAATCTCTGCTGACCCCGCACAAATCAACTCTCATGGCAAAACAAGATTTTTCAGCTCACCAGCAAAAAGTGATCAAACGGTACTACGATAACCGCGATGCCATCGACGATCAGCGACTGGCAGAACTGGTCACCAATCTTTACCTGTCGACCGGCAAGAAGCAGGAAAAGATGTGGGAAACGGCTGAAGGCATCATGACTCGCATGGAATTGCCGCCCACGCGAATTGCTCACGTTATGGAGTCGAAAGACCCTGCTGTGCTGGCACGTATCGTTGAAGAGTTGCAAAACGGGAAACTGAAAAAAGGCACCGCCAAGAAAAAGGCCTAGGCCATCTGGCAGCGACGAACTAAATTATGGTCGCAAACCAGTCGGCAAGTGTGCTGGTGGATTCGATTAATCAGCAGGACTGAACGTGGCTTCAATCCCCCAAAACCCATTGACTGCTTGCCGATCACAATTATCCGGCAATGCGGCCTGCTCCACTAACAGCAATCTGCTGCGTCTCATTGCACTTGGTGACTGCAACACGAATAGCTCCGACCTGAATCAGGGAACGCTGCCTGCCGGCGTGGCGGAAGCATTCCGCGACAGAAACCTGAATCTCGCCGTCACAAACCTCGGCGCAGGAATGACAACTTCTCGAGAAGGCTTGAAATACCTGCACGACCGAGGCCATGCCGCTGATTTCGCCATCCTGAATTTTGGACTTGTCGATTGCTGGACAACCACGATTCCCGGCGCTTACATCCCATATTTCTATCCGGAATCCAAAACTCGCAAGTTGTCTCGAAAAGTGCTGAAGTCCGTAAAACGATACTTTCGGATGTGGCCCTTCAAAAACTTTGTACCAATGGGCTATGTCATCAAGCCCGCTGAGTACCAGAAAAACATTCGAGCCATGATTGCTAAACTTCGGCAGTGGAACCCTCAGATTTCGATTTACCTGTGGGGAACAGTTCCAGTCGTTGGCAACGCAAAGCGAAACGAATCAATTGCTGAATACAACACCTTGCTGCTTCAAATCGCACAGCAGGAATCCGTAACCTACATTGATTCCACAAACGCACTGTCCGGTCTGCCAGCTGCAGAAACATTCGTCGACGACGTCCACCTGTCCCCCAAAGCCGCTCGCCTGATTGGCGAACAAATCAGCGACACCTTTCTGAGGCAATCGCACAACCTCGCTGCCGAAGCCGCTTGATGCAGGTTCAACGGCTTTGGCCAGTGAGCAAAGCTCGGCAGCACAACAATCCACTGCGGCTTTCAAAGTGCGGAAGCAAGTTGGCATTTCAGTCGAATTCCGACAAGTCAGATGGCAAAAGCGGACGTTTGCAAGCAACAGTTGCGAGGTTTCATTCCATCTGTATTGGACTGCTGTGCAGCGTTAACGATGCTTCAACGCCCGAAACTTCCACATAGCCCTATCGTGGCAAAGACATCCTGGATAATCTTCGGTGGTTGTAGAAACTGTATTTCGTTTACGGGCTCGACTGGGAAGGATCCCGTGTCTTCACAACTCACAATTGTTCAGCTTTTGCCGCAGCTAAATGCTGGCGGTGTCGAACGTGGTACACTTGAAATCAATCGAGCTCTGGTCGCCGAAGGGCATCGCAGTATCGTGATTTCCGGCGGTGGCCAGCTGGTGCCGCAGCTACAGAACGAAGGCGGCGAGCATGTTCAGATGCAAGTGTGGAAAAAAAGCCCGCTGACTCTGGCAAACGTGGGAAAACTGCGGCGTTGGATGCGCGACGTCCAACCAGACATTATGCACGCTCGCTCACGCGTTCCCGCTTGGGTTACGTGGCTGGCTTGGCGAAAAATGGCGGCTGCTTCACGGCCTCGTTTTATGACGACAGCTCATGGCATGAATCGCCCCAACGTCTACAGCAAGATCATGACCTACGGCGAACAGGTGATCGCTGTATCCAACACCTGTCGCGATTTCCTGCTGAACAATTACCCCGATACAGATCCGTCGAAGGTTGAAGTCGTTCATCGTGGTGTTGATCCTGTTGAATTTCCATACAGCCACCGTCCATCTGAAAGCTGGATGCAGCAGTGGCACGAAAAACACCCTGAATTGAGGGATAAATTTGTTGCCTGCGTTCCCGGACGAGTCACACGCTTTAAGGGACATCTGGATTTCATTAAGGCGATTCGGCTGCTCAAAGATCAGGGAACGATCATTCATGGAGTCATCGCTGGAGGTGAAGATCCTCGCCGCACGAACTATTCCAACGAACTGCGTGCTCGAATTACCGAACTGGGGCTTAACGACCAAATCACGTTTACGGGACACCGTTCTGACATCAAAGACGTGATTTCGGCATGCGATGTTTCGGTGTCAACTTCCATCAAGCCGCCAGAAAGCTTTGGGCGAGCCGTTTTGGAATCTGTGCGCCTCGGAAAGATTACTCTGGGATACGCTCACGGTGGTGTTGGAGAAGTACTTTCAACCGTTTATCCCGAAGGCTGTGTGCCGTTGCAGGATGTCGATTTCCTGGCATCTCGATTGTTCGAAGCCAAGTCCGGAACAATTCAACCTCCGCCTGAAAACCGGGAATTCCTGTTGAAAACCATGCAGGATAAGACGCTGGCGATCTACAAGCGGTTGGCTGCCGCTTCCAGAAATGCGTCTGGATCTGTTCTAAGGGAAAAACCAGACACTCTGTCTGCTGACGCGGCCTAACGTGATTCACACCAATCATTGATTCCCGCATAAGCCCCGACGTTTAGCGAATTGTACGGCTTATTGCAGCGAACATGTTCACATTGAGTCAAGTTTTCTGAGCGACGTAGTCGCATTTCCGAGCGGCAACTCGAATGGTCTGAGGCACAGCCTCGTTAGAATCTTACTGGAATTGATGTGCGCATGATTCGCGGAGCGGCAACGGAGCGGCTCGGCGATTAGAACTTGCCACGTCTTGCCTCCATCCACGCCGCCGGGTCAAGGGCGATGCCCTTGTAGGAATGCAGTCGATCATGTCGCGAAGCTTCAAGCAGCTTTGCGTTCAGGCTGTGAAGCGGAAGTTGCTGCCTGAACGGAATTGGCGATCGCTTCCTGAGTCTTCACCAATCGCATCAGGTTCAGATAGGCCACGGTGACGGACATCGCCAGCCCCATGCTGCCTCTAAGAGCGTATCTGCGGCCGACCCAGATCTTTAAAAAGGTGAGCGGAAACTCGGTCCAAAGACGGATTGACGACAGCCGAAGTCTTCCCGAAGCAACTCGCTCCATGGCAACCTGAGACGTATAAAAATTGATTTTTTCCAGCGTCGCTTTCCACGAAATAAACGAACGATGGTAAATACGGCCTCGCAGAGTACTGGTCACGCCGCCATTCACTTCAACTCGATCCTGATAGCGATGATCTGACATGCGTCCGAAATCGCGATTGTAAAGCCTCAGGATGTTATAGCTGTACGCGTGCCATTTGGGAGTTGATTCTCCTGGCAGCATATCAGTGACTCGAATTCGAAAAGCAGCCTGATTTTCTAATGCAGAATTCACGGCCAATTGCATTTCCGCAGCCAGCTCCGGACTGACTTCTTCGTCGGCGTCGATGTTCAACACCCACTCGTTTCGACACTGCTCTTCCGCGAAACGCTTTTGAGGACCATAGCCGTCCCAGGCACGATGCAGCACTTTTGCCGAAGTGCGACTGGCGATTTCAACGGTCGCGTCTGTGCTGCCGGAATCGACCACAATGACTTCATCCGCCCAGTCCAGCACGGAACGCAAAGCCCGCTCAATTCGAGCCTCTTCGTTCTTTGTGATGATATAGACAGAGATGGGAATTCGCTGCGTCACGTCATAAGTCCCTGACCATCGTCTGGCCTGAAAAATCCATATCCTGCGCGTCAAGTAAACGGCACTGCATAAACGAACCGAAAAATAGCGGGAAGGATGACTTTATGGCAAGCCCGGAACACAGAAGCAACGACGACAAAGAGATCGCAAAACGCTACTTGCAGAAGACAACACGTTGGTTTCGCAGCGGATACAGCAGAACTGGTGGCGTTAATCGTATTTCCGTGCCTGAATCCACGTAGACAGGCAAGCGACATCTATGTCTAATTCCGGCTGAAATATGCGCCAGGAACGGAAAACTGGCTTAAGAATCGGCGAAATGCGATTCTTCAAACAGGCCCCGACGAAAGGAAGCGAGACGGGCATAATGGATAACGCATCACGAATTGGGAAATATATTTGGCAGTATCGGTTCACTTTTGGACTCTCGATACTGTTTGCCATGGGAATTGCTGCCTGCTGGTGTGTCAACCTTTCGGCAGTTGGCCCCGTCGTGAAAATTCTGTTTGAAAACGACAGTCTGCAGCAGTTTGTTGATACTCGCATCGACGAATCCAATCAGGAAATCGCGACAGAGACTGAATTTCTGGCGTCCGTCGACCACGACGATCTTAGCAAACGCGCCAAAGTTCAGGCTCGAATTGCCGACTCCACACGCAGCCTGCAGACTTACACATGGCTGAACATGCATGTCATGCCGTATGTGCCCGTTGACAAGTTCAACACGATCGGACTGATCCTGGTGTTTGTGCTTGCGGGAACTCTGCTGAAATGCGGTTTTATGTATGCACAGGAAATGCTGGTTGGCAGCGTGATGACTCTCACAGCCAACGACATTCGCCGCGACTGCTTTCGAGCTGCCCTGAAACTCGACCTGCAAACAGCAGCCGCTGAAGGCACTTCAGGGCTACTATCCCGAATGACCAATGACATTCAGCAGCTGACCGTCGCCATCAGCGTCTTCGGAACCAAGCTGATACGAGAACCACTAAAAGCCGCGGCATGCATCGGGTGTGCCTTCTATATCAATTGGCGTCTGACGTTGATGGCCGTCATGGTTGTTCCATTAATTGGCGTCTTTCTGGCTAAGTTTGGCCGTCGCCTGAAGAAGGCGTCGAAAAGCGCAATGGAAAGTGTGGAAACGATTTACGATTCCATCAGTGAAACGTTTGAATCGTTTAAGGTCGTTTCAGTCTTTGGAGGTCAGCGGCGACAACGAAGACAGTTCTTCAAGGCAAACCGCGATTTTTATAACCACACCATGAAATGCGTGAGTGCCAATTCACTTATCCGACCCACATCTGAACTGATGGGCATGCTGGTGGTGATGGTTGCATTTGCACCCGGCGTTTATCTGGTGCTTCGCAATACTGATACAATTTTCGGCGTGCAGCTGGCACCTTCAGCCATGTCAATTACAGAACTGATGACGCTGTACGTATTGCTGGCTGGAGTGCTGGATCCCGTGCGAAAGCTGTCAACTGTTTACGGACAAATCAAACAGGGGATGGCCGGCGCAGACAGAGTGTTCGCGTTGATTGACAAGCAAAGTATCGTTAAAGAACCAGAAACTCCGCAGAAATTAATCCGCCATTCAGAGTCCATTTGCTTTGAAGACGTCTCCTTTCGATACCTGTCAACTCACACAGACGACGTTCGCCCCCCTGCTCTGCAAAACGTCAATCTGAAGGTCAATTTCGGAGAAGTCGTGGCGGTGGTTGGCAGCAACGGTTCAGGCAAGTCAACGTTGCTGAATCTTTTACCACGCTTTATGGACCCGGCGTCCGGGCACATCAAGATCGACGGTGTCGACATTCAGGAATACCGCACAGCCGATCTTCGTAGCCAAATTGGACTGGTCAGCCAGGAAACGATGCTGTTTAACGATTCGATCTACGAGAACATTCGATTCGGAAACAATTCCGCCGACAAAGAAGCCATCGAACAAGCCGCACGTCAGGCTCACGCATGGAAGTTCATCTCAGAACTTCCCGATGGGATCGATACGCAAATCGGCCCCGGCGGCGGACGATTGTCAGGTGGACAACGTCAACGAATCTCGTTGGCTCGAGCAATCGTGCGAGACCCATCTATTTTGATTCTGGATGAAGCGACGTCGGCTGTTGACGCGGAAAGTGAAGACTTGATACATCGAGTGCTGAAGACATTTTCTGAAGGTCGCACGGTTTTCATTATTACTCACGTGCTAAGTAACACCTTTCTTGATCTGGTAGACCGCATCGCAGTGATGGATCAAGGAAAACTGGTGGCCGTCGGAACTCACACGGAGCTACTGAAGAGCTGTGTTGTGTATCAGCGGCTGACGTCTTCCGGCAGCAACAGTGGAAGGGCTGCGGCTGCATAAAAATTAGAGTCTTATTCTCAAACAGATGCGAGCACGGAGCACGCATGATTCACG
>CALFSX010000013.1 GCA_937916515.1 uncultured Planctomycetaceae bacterium
AGCCCCAATCCCACCCGCGATGGTCGAGATGTCAAGGTCGTGGAATTGCTGGATAAGGCGTCTAACCAGCTGGAAACGGATCTTGCCGAACAACCAAAGCGACGCGCACAATTGCAGAGCGTATTGGGAGACAGTTACAGATCTCTGGGCCTGGAACGACAGGCGATTCCTTTGCTGGAAAAAGCACGAGACTACCAGCTCGCCAATCCCGATCTGGAAGATCCCGAAACAACGGCGGCGATTGAAAGCCTGGCAACGTCATATCGCAACTCGGGCCGCCAGGAAGAAGCAATCAAGCTGTTCGAAGAAGTGCTGGAATTGAACCGCAAGTCGCTCGGCGCAGAACACCCCAAAACACTCGAAGCCATCAGCAACCTCGCAAGTCTGTATGCTGAAGTCCGGCGGAAGAACGAAGCGCTGGAACTGTTCGAGACGCTGGTGCCGCTGTACCGCAAGACAATCGGCCCGGAACACCCCAGCACACTGAGAGCGATCAGCAATCTGGCCAACCTGGACGCCGAAGCCGGGCGGAAGGACGAAGCTCTTCAACTGCGTGAGGAACTATTGAACCTGTGCCGCAAAGTGCTCGGATCGGAACACCCCGAAACGCTTAAAGGCATGACCAACCTGGCCAGTTCCTACGCCGTTATCGGTCGAACGAAAGAAGCAACTGAGTTGTTGAAACAGGTAGTGGATTCGTACCGCAAAGTATACGGCCAACAGCACCCTGAAACGCTGCGAGCTGTGGGACAGCTGGACAACTTGTCCGCCAAAAGCAAAACGGACAGCGATCAAACAATCGATTCCGCATCGAAAGGCGCATCCGACGAATCAAAGCTGCCACCCTCTGAATGAACCAGAATTTTCCGGAACCCTAAGACGAGAACGAAACGTGACTCTTCGAGCGGTTCGTTGACAGGTAAAGGACTGCCGTACTGGACAAAAACACGGTGTTGTTGCCAAAAACACTGCCTGACGCCGCCAGAATTACGCAGTAAATTACCAAACAAACTTTCGCCCGTTGATCGAATCAATCGTTGCCAAAGCCCCACTACTCAATGACCGGCGTTAGTCATCCTTATGTCAGTTGAGCCGAAAGGGCATTTTCCCAGCGTATTCGCGAAGTTGCGAAATCAATCAGGTGAAAACCCGGTCGTCTTGTTTTCGGCCTCTAACTGGCCTAAAACACCACCTGCGCGGCGATGCTTGCAATGCGAGACGTGTTTTCCGGGCTTCGAGCAATTCAAAAAAGGCGAAGAAATCGTGTACCGAGTTTTGATTACAGATGGACTGCACAAGTCAGGAATGCAGATTCTGGAGAATGCTGAAGGCATCGAAACCGTTGTCAAAGGTGATCTGTCGCCGGAGCAGGTGCGTGAAGAAATGCAAAACTGCGATGGAATCATCATTCGCAGTAAAACCAAGCTGACACCGGAGTTGCTGGAAGGCCAGAAACGCCTGAAGGTGATTGTGCGGGCAGGTGTGGGAGTCGACAACATTAACCTTGATGCGGCCACTGCTGCCGGCATTTTGGTGATGAATACTCCCACCGGAAACACCACCAGCACCGCGGAACACACCATCGCGATGATGATGGCACTCAGCCGCAACATAGCTCCCGCATCGGCAACCATGCGAGCCGGAAAATGGGATCGCAACCTGTACCAGGGAACTCAACTTTCCGGCAAGACTCTGGCTGTGGTTGGCCTGGGACGCATCGGCCTGGCTGTGGCCAGTCGAGCTCAGGCGCTGGAAATGAAGGTGCTCGGCTACGACCCGTTCCTTTCAGAAGAAAAAGCCAAAGAACTGGGTATCGAACTATATCGCGACGTCGATCAGATTGTCACGAAATGCGACTACCTGACAGTCCACACTCCGCTAACCGACGAAACTCGCGGCATCATCAACGCCACTCGCCTGGCCGCCATGAAGAAGGGCGCCCGACTGATCAACTGTGCTCGCGGCGGCATCATTGACGAAGGCGACCTGGCAGACGCCATCGAATCTGGTCACATTGCCGGAGCAGCTCTGGACGTGTTCACCAAAGAACCGCCCACGGATCGCCGCCTGGTCGATCTTCCTCAAGTGCTGACAACGCCTCACCTGGGAGCCTCGACCGATGAAGCTCAGGAACTGGTCGCCGTCGAAGCGGCTGAAATCATTTCTGACTATCTTGTCAACAACGAAATCCGCTACGCCGTCAACATGGCTCCGGTTTCCGGTGCCGAGATGGACGACCTGAAACACTATCTGGACCTGACTTATCGCCTGGGGCTGTTGGCTTCTCAGATGATCAAAGGCCAGGCCCTGAAGTCCGCTGAAATCGACTTCCGAGGCGAAGCGGCTGAAAAGAAAACTCGCCTGCTGACTTCCGCGTTCTCTGTCGGCCTGTTGGAAGCCGCTTTAGATGCCAACGTCAACATTATTAATGCAACGTCGCTGGCGAAGTCTCGCGGCATTCAAATTTCTGAAACCGCCAGCGGCAATTCAGAAAACTTTGCTTCCATGATTTCAATCAAACTGGTCACAGATCAGGGCGAATTTGAAGCAGCCGGGACCATTTTCGGCCGTCAGTTCCTGCGATTAGTGAAGCTGGGCCCATTCTGTTTTGAAGCATTCCTGGATGGCCTGCTGCTGGTTTATCGACATCGCGACGTGCCAGGCCTGATTGGCTACATCGGGACCATTTGCGGCAAGAACGAAGTCAACATCGCCAACATGGCTTTGGGACGACAGGCGAATCACCCCGGTGGCGATTCTGTTGCGGTGTTGAATCTGGACAACGAACTTTCCGCACAGGCTTTGGCCGAAGTTCTGGCTCACCCGGAAGTAACGGGCGTCGAACTTGTTCGACTACCGACTGCCGGTGCGGGTCTGCCCTGGATGGGCGGCAAGTAAACAAAGATGATCCCGGATGGCTCGCGGTAAAACGCGAGCCATTTTTTTTGCTGCTTTACAGCGATTTTCGCTGACTTGTGGCAGCGGAGAGCGCGAATTGGACTATGTGGGCGGTTGCCCACGAGCCAGAACCGTCCACAACAATATGTAAATTGACCCAAATGTCAGCTGCAGCAACTATGTTGGCTGACACCCTTCCTGCACGATCGACTGGTTCGCGGCCTCCGCATAACTCAGATAGCCTCAGCGTTCATTTATAAAATTGCTGGCTGCCCATTTGCTAACTGCAGATTATCAAGCTGCTGCGGCACTAAAATTCACCGACAACTTCGCCGCCTGCTCTGGTACACAGCGACACGTACACCCAGCCGTCAATATTGGACGACAGGAAGTGAACGGATCCGTCAGCAAACAGCACCTGAGCTCCCCCGGAATGGAAGCTATAGGTTTCTCCCGTGTTAATGCCGTTAACGAAGACGGGGCCGTAAACCGTTACGCCATCACTTCGGACACCCTTAACGTGGAATCCGGCATCGGGGTCGGCCCAGCCAACCCCGCCGTCGGCAATCAAACGTCCGTTAACCCGGACCACTTCATCGTCACGGTACATGGCGAATTGCTGATCTGACATACGCTCTCCCAGGACCATCGGGTCGGGGCGCCCCGCGCATTCAGCAACCATTAAAGTGTTGGACATCCCGTCCAGAATGCTGGCCGGTAGATTCGCTTCGTACTCTGCCAAAGCTCCCTGTCGGGCAGACTGGCTGGGAACAGGAACCCCAAACACATCGCTGTAAACGTCCTTGGCGACGCGATTCACCGAAGCATAATCAGTCGCAGCCGCTCCAACTGCGTGATGCCGATCGACGCGTTGCGTATTTGCGGTTGACGGACATTGGAAAACGGACAGCTGAGTGCTGACTTCGGGGCGGTTCGTCAAATCGCTCCACGCTGAATTGAAGTCATACGAATCGGCAATAGCCTGCTGATCCAGAAATGGCAGGCACAAGGCGGTCCAGGATTGGTAATCCGTACACGCCGAAAGATTGTCTTCAATCGAAATCTCACCAGGCTCGCACCCCGCATCGCCAATGGAATTCAGCTCGCTGGGCGGAAAAACCGTGTGAGCAGAACTGTAGTTGTGCAGAGCCAGCCCCATTTGTTTCAAATTATTGCGGCACTGCATGCGCCGAGCGGCTTCGCGAGCTTGCTGAACGGCCGGAACCAATAGAGCGATCAAAATTGCAATGACGGCAATCACCACCAGCAATTCGATAATTGTGAAGCCAGGGCGGCGGCGTCTGCAGTGAGTATCGAAACGCATTTCGGACGGTCTCAGGGGCGCAATGACTAGACGCCGGATTCTCATTCACTGATCGTAGTGCGTCAAGCCCGTGCGCGCCATTGAGCGAGGCAATCCCGCAGTAGGCAATTGGACCGCTGCATTTTTGCCGCCCCGTTGAAACCAGCGGGCCAGTCCAGGCAAAATTCCGCTAACAAGGGCTTCGCCCTTGACCGAGTGGCGTGGCGCTCAGAAGGACATGGAACGCTCGAATCGCCGAGCCGCTCCGTTGTCGCTACGGCCAACATGCGCACCTTGCGCGTCATTTTGAGTAAGACTCTATTGCGCGGGAGAATCAAGAGCCGCCAGCAGGTATCCAAAGCCGCGGCGAGTATGAATTAGTGGAACCCAGCCGGGGCCTTCCAGTTTCTGCCGCAGATAGCGTATGTAAACATCAACCACGTTGCTGTGAGCTTCCGAATTGAACTCGTAAACGTTCTCCCAGATATCAGAACGTGAAACCACCAGCCCGGCTTTTACCGCCAGAAATACCAGCAACGAGTATTCACGCTTCGTCAAAATCAACTGAGTGCCGCCGCGACTGACGGTTTGAGCGTTGTGTTGATCACCAGATTGTCGACCTGAATCAGCGGGGCCGACTTGTCGTAGCGTCGACGAAACAACACCTGAACTCTGGCCAGCAGTTCTTCAAATGCGAACGGCTTAATCAAATAGTCGTCAGCGCCGGCGTTCAACCCCTCCACGCGATCTTCCACCGCGTCCCTGGCGGTAAGTATCAGAATTCGAGCTTCGTTTCCGGCCGCGCGAAGATTCTTAAGAATCTGCATGCCGGACAGCCCGGGCAGCATCAAATCGAGCACGATGACGTCGTACTGGTTTTGGCTGGCAAACCAAAGTCCGTCGTTTCCGTCTGCCGCTTCATCGACTGAGAACCCGGATTCGCGAAGCCCCTGAACAACAGCTTCGCACACGGGAGCATAGTCCTCAACCACCAGAACTCGCATTGCCTATCGATCCCTCTGCTTTGACATTCCGCCAAATCCGCCGCGTCACAAAACGCGTTTGGCCCAAATGCTAACAGACAAAGATGAGAGGAAGATTAGAAACACGGCCAGATTTTGCAGACTCCTGCTGCCAGCACAAACGTCATTGAAGACCGGCGTTCCGGCAGAAAACAGTGTCACACTCAGACGGAAATCTTAATGCATGACGGCTTGAATGATCCGACCGGGGCATTCATGCACTTTGGGCGGGAATTAAGGAACAGTTCCGAATCAACTTCCGGGTCGCTACAAGGAAACTCTCCTAAGACAATTCCTTAACCACAGATGACACAGAGAGCACAGATGTCATGCTTGAGTGCGTTTCGGTTTTGTTTTCTTACGATTTCATCTGTATACATCTGCGAAATCTGTGGCCAAAAACAATGCAGGGATTCAGGAACAATCCCAAACTACCTCCCGGATTGCTGTCGCGAAAGTCGTGACGACTTTCGCGACGGGGTACCTATTTCGGGACAATTCTTAAGCGAAGCAGTCGAGCGTTCTTTGCAAGTTCAGCCCAACCCCAGCCCCGGACACGGACACGCGTAAAGCGAAAGCCCAGAATGCCTGGCGTCGTGTTAGCATGACGGACACAGTTTGCTTCGAAACGGCAAAATCCGGGCGAGCGAATCCTGACAGCTTTTCGTCAGGCGCTACGACGCGTCCGGCGCGGCTTGGAAGTATCGGCGCGACTTTTCTTAGCCTTTAGTCGTTGAGCTTTAACAAAGGTCAGCGACTTCGCTCTAAGACGCAGAAACGAATTCCGCATCTGTCCGGCGTCCTGAAATCGGTCGCGAGGATTTAAGGCGATCGACTTTCTTAGCCACGTAATCATCGACGGATGAACTCGGTCTTTCAGCTTTTCGTGCCCCAGCAAAGGCCACTTGTAAGGCCATTCCGGCCATTCGCCTGAAAGCATTCGGTAAAACAGCAAGCCTAACGAAAACACGTCAGAACGGCACGAAGGTCGCCCCATTGCCTGTTCGGGAGCCATATATCCAATCGTTCCAGTACCGCACCCGCGAACTGTGGTGCTGGCAACTTTCGCGATTCCGAAATCGGCAAGTTTTGCCACTCCGGATTCGAACATAATCACGTTTTCCGGCTTGATATCGCAGTGGATCACGTTTTGGTCGTGAGCCATTTCAACGGCGCTCAACAACTGATCCATGACGGACAGAATCGTTTCAAACGACATCCGTCGCGAAAGGCGATCGTTAAGAGTTTCTTTCCCCAGCGGAAACGAAATCACCAGGCGTTCTTCGATAATGCTGGCGTCTTTAAACTGCAGAATCGCCGGATGATCGAGCGTGGAAATGATCTTTGCTTCACGACGAAAGCTGGTCAGCATTTCGTCATTCACCAGTGGTGCATGAGGAATCTTCAGAGCGACGCGAGTACCGATAACGGTATCCATGGCCTGAAACACCGCTGCAAACCCGCCTTCGCCCAATCGCCGCTCGATTCGATATTTGCCAAGTCTTTGGCGAACTCTCAGCTTCGGTTGAGCAGTTTGCGGCATGGTCTTTTTTCGGGGTGAAGGAATTTGAGTCTTACCAAAAACAAGGTGTGCAGGCTGCCAAACACATCTCTGAACAACAGCGGAACGTTTTCTGGAACACCTGAAACCCGCTGCGGACCCGTCACATTAGGCTGTGCGTACGGCTTAAGTGTTCTGCCTCAGCTTGAACAATATCGTCAGAGTTTACGTATCGGTGAATTGTACGTTAGAAAAAACAACCGGACTTAAAAGTATATCGCAATCATGGCCTCAAAGCTTGACAGACTACCATTCGTTAATCGGATAGTTCCACTACGACATCCACGAATCCATCCGGTCTGCGAAACTATTTTTCCATCACGTTTTCAGGAATCAATTTTCCTGACAAGGGCTTCGCCCTTGACCCGGTGGCGTGGTTGGTTGCAAGACATGGAACGCTCGAATCGCCGAGACGCTCCGTTGTCGCTGCGACCAACATACGCTTCATTTTGAGGAAGACTCTAACGAGGCGGTGCCTTAGACCATTTGAGCTACCGCTCAGAAACGCGATTACGTCGCTCTGAAACTTTGACTGAACATCAGCAAGTTTCCTGCTTTAAGTACTCTAAACTGTCGAGCTACTTTTGGTGTCGAACAACATGCCAGTTGGGAGAGTTTTTCTGCAGCAAGTTGCGACCGTTCATCGACGCAACCGCCGTGCTGTTGAGAGAATGCCAGTTTCCGCTTGATCTCCCGGCGGGGTGAAGCCGGATTTCCAACAACCGCCTAACGCGCTAGTGATTGCGAACGGCGGTAACGGAGGTATTCAACAACACCCGGAAGTCCAAACTCTGAATCGTCCGGTACAGCCGCATGGGGAATTCGCGACACAATGCCATGTTGATCGTAGTTTGAAATGGCGGCCGCTTGAGCCTTCGCGATCTCAACCATGCCACGCCAGTTTAATGTCACATAGCTGTCGTCAGGTTGTACTTCCAGACGTCCCTGGACAATGACGTCGCCGGTATCGACGCCTTTATCGACATGAAACGCCGTCCAGCCAACCATTTCCGGCTGCTTGTTCAGCAACGCCCAAAATGAACTGTGACTGCCTCGATAGTGAGGCGTGATTCCTGGGTGGCCACCGATGACCAAACCGGTCGCAGCAAGTTCTCGAACTTTCCGAGTAACCCACGACTGCGAATGCACCACCAGAATGTCGGGCGAAAGCTGCTGGATTGCGGCCATGGCTGACGACTCAGCGTAGTCGGTGCAGGTAACAACCGGCCCGTTCCAGCGTCGCAAAGTTGATTCGATGTGGTCTCGATTGAAAAGCTCTTCGTAAAGCCGCCGATCTTTTGAACGATTTGCCACATTGTAAGCCAGTCTGGCCGCGACCTGCGAAGCCGTCGTCGTCAGGCCCTGTTTCTTCACGAGTCGCTTGAAGTTGGCCACGGGCAGGCCGCCGGTTTTCGTTTGAGCCTCAACGATTCCAACCAGATTCACGCCCGCGTTGATTAGTTCTGCGCAGGTCGCCCGGCAATGCAGATTGGGATTTATCAACGCAACAACACGATGTCGGGGCTTGCCAGCTGGCTGTTTCTGGCCAGCCTCCACTGTTGGAACGCCTACTGTTGGAACGCCT
>CALFSX010000014.1 GCA_937916515.1 uncultured Planctomycetaceae bacterium
CAGCTATTTGCCGTCGGCGGGCTTCGGCCTCAAATGCAACAACGGAATTGAACCATTCAAACCGCCTCAATCTGCGTCCGGGAGAATAGTCTGCGGGGATCGTCGCAATACGAACTGCGAGAATCTCATAAAACTCTGGAAGTGGAGTCGTGAGCAAACCAGCAAGTTTTAGACGCGATGAAGAAGGGTGGCTGCCTATCGGGATGCCTGAAGATCTTTCTGGGTGCGTTCATTGGCAGCGTAGATTTGCTGATTGAAGAACGGTCGGAAACCAGCCTCCAGCAACGTCATTCTGTGCAACAGTGGAGAAAACGAAAATAGTGAAAACTAAGCAAAATTAGAATGTGGCGTCGGACTGATTCCGGTGGTCTCAAATCCCTAAAACCCCGAAATACATTGGCGTTTTCGCATTTATGCGTTGAATTGTGTGGATGAGTAGCGATGTCGGTAAATGTAGCCATAGTGCGACATCGTCAGCAGTCGCCGGTCGCTAAATTCGGATTGCCCACAAGCCTTTTTTATTCGTTCCATTCGATGCGGATTGGGGAGACTCAGCCTATCCAGAAAATGATCCCGGAATTCGGAAGTCTCGGGATTGATCCCGAGATGAATGCGAACACCTTGTGAGGTGGTACGGGTTTCAGTGACACCTAAATCTCTTATTCTGAGTCCCTCGAAAGGATCTCAGGATGGCTTGCGGGCAGAAATCTTCAGTCAAGAAACCGTCGCGCCGTCAGTATCGGATTAGTTCAAAGAATAAGCTGTGCGGCTGATTCTGGATGGGTACACGGCGCCTCAGGTCGTTGAGCGGCTGGGCATCTCCAATGTCAATGTTTTGTCTCGCTGGAAACAGAAAACACCATGCAACATTCAACTCAAATTGCGCGGGAGTGGGTTCGAGAGCCGATCAAATGTGCGCAGACATTCGATGGCATCTATCTGCGTTTCATCGATTGTTATCCGGAGCGGGTCCCAAAAGGGAATCCAATATACGACGCAGGTGTTCGAGAAATCCCGCCAAGGGAAGACTTGCAGGGTTTGAAGCTGGAATGCGTCGTCCTGCGTGGAGCCTATCGGCTAGCTCAACCACGTCAGCCGAAACTCACCGTCCCGATCGAAGTCGTGAACAATTTTTTTGACGCGATCGTGAACCGAGACCGGGCTGCTGTTCGAACAGCGTACTCTGAGTTTGCTGGATATGTTTCCGACATGCATCGGCAGCTCCAGATCGATGAACCCGAGTTGTCGCCGGCTGAGTTTGTTCGATGTTTGGCTGACGATGTCGAGAAGGGAACGCCCAGCGATGAGCTCACCCTTTCTGGCTCACAGACGGACGATGAGTTAAGGGATCGCTACCGTTGTGACTACCTAAGGCTGGCTGGCAAGCCTCTTGGAGAGCTGCCCCAGGTTGTGCTGACCTTTGCTGTCGGACTTTGGGAGAAAGTCGGCTTGCCAACAATCGAAATGGAGGTGCAATCACTCAGATTGGTCATCGCGAAGTACATTCAACGCCGTGATTCAATCCAAGGGGGCAATTCGAATGCAGCAGGGTTTACAGGTCGGGACAATGTGTCAACTGGAGCGGATTCAACACGTCAGACAGCGTCCGTCCCTGTGCGAACAATGCCGCGGAAGGTCAAGGGGCGGAAGCTCGCGGCAAAGGATGACAAAAACTTGTGGGTCAAGTTGTTGCAGTCACTAAGAAACCATCACGATTCGGACGAAGGCTTCAAGCCAAAACCGATGAGTCAGGAAACACTCGCAAACTTATTGGGAATTGACCGAAAACAACTGAGAGAGTTAATGAAAGTTAATGGCAAGGGGTGGTCTTGGTACAAAGATGAATGCGGTGAAGCATCTTTCCTTGATGTGATTGATGGTTTACTGGATCCAATTAAGCTTGCTCTAAAGTTACTGGGAGGGCGACAAAAAATGGGCGATCGATAAGAGCACAATCGCCCATTTTGAAAATTGCGACACTCTCGTGTTTTCTGCAGTGAAATGTTGGGCAATGCGATGGGCAATTCACTGGTTTGCCCAATCTTAGGTTGAGTGACAGCAGAGGTCAGTGAGACTTCCGCAGGTACTCAATCGAGGTGAAACTAATGGGAAACCGCAAAAGACAGTCGCGACTGAAGAATACCCGCGACACCGCGACCGATTTTTTTGGAAAATCAGAGCGTTGGCTGTGGGAAAATACGGCGCCCCGGGGATCAATCCCGTGTGTGCGCTTCGGCAAATCGGTTCTGTACGACTGGGAGGCGCTTGAGCGGCTTATCGCCGAACTGTCTGCCAGGCTTGAGGTGTCGCATATGGTCCAGTCAGCTGCGACAGCCGACTACCAGCAGGAGTTGTTGCCGCGAACAGCGCCCACCAGCGACGTGCCGCGAATCGGTGACGCTATGACCGGTATCAGGAATCGGGATGCCATCGATGGTGCGGACCAGAGGCTTGATAAGACCGGTGACGACATCGAGCCGAATCATCCTACGCGTCAGGCGTAAAACCGCCAAGGAGCCCAGGGCAGATATTGCTGCCACTGGGCGACTGATCGGCAAGCCGAATCCAGCAGAATTTATCTGCCGACTCTCCTAAGTAGCAAGCTCAAGTGATTGGCGTCTCTGATGCTTGCGGACTCTTTCTTGCATTACCAACGAATAGGCAACGCTTACTCATGATAACAAAACAATATCAATCCGACGACGTTAAATCCGCAGCCGAAGGTCATTGGTTGCGTATTCTTCTTCAGCTCACAATCCTGAATTCTGCGCAGCTGGATGGAGGGAACTACCCCTGTCCTAGCTGCGGAGGAGCTGACCGCTTCAATGCCTGTCGGAAGTCTTTCGGGCGAACGGGGCAAGTCTATTGCAACAAAGGCTGCGGTCTCAGTGGCGATGGCTTTGCTGTGTTGATGCACTTGAACAGCTGGGACTTTGCAACGGCAGTGGACGCTGTTGGTCAGTTCCTGATGGTCGATGTGATATCGAGCGAACCCGGGACAAAACGGACAAAAATCGAACCGAAGGGAAGACCCTATCCCGATGCTATCGCTTCGATTCTTCGCGGTGTCCGACAACGACTACCGGATGGCGTTACAATTTCGGATGAACCCACGACCTACCACTACAAGGATGCAACAGGGGCCATCGTGGGAGTTGTACTGCGATGGGATCGATCCGACGGTGAAAAGGAGATCCGACAATTGTCCGTTTCGTCCGCCGGGTGGGTGACAACTGCGATGGCAGGTCCCCGACCATTGTATCAGCTACCAGATCTACTTGCTGCTGAAATAGTCTTTGTTGTGGAAGGCGAAAAAACGGTTCAGGCGGTGGAATCATTCGGTTTGGTTGCAACCACATCAGCCGGCGGTTCATCAGCACCTGCGAAATCAGACTGGTCGGTATTCAACGGCAAGACGGTTGTCATCATTGCCGACCACGATGAGCCGGGCCGGAAGTATCGTGACAAGGTTGCTTCGCTGATTGCTGAGCAATCACCAAGTGCAACCATTATGACTGCTGATGTTTCGGAAGTGTGGCCTGAGATTCTAGAAACTGGTGACTGTGCGGACTGGTCAGAGCACTTCGACTCTCAACCGCCGGAGTGGTTTCGAGAAAACCTCGAGACCATCACACGACCTTTCGTCACACCTGTCGCTGCTAAGCCTCAACAGGTTGACACCGACGTCAGTGAATGGCCTGAGTTGATTCCATTTGACTCAGTCAATGTGACCCGACTTGATGTTGATAGTCTGCCGGACAGTATTCGTGATGTTGTCGGACAGGTCAGCACAGCGACTGAGACACCTGCAGAAATGGCGTTGACGGTCTGTCTTGGCGCAATCGCGACCGCCACAATGCGGAAATGGAACGTGGTTGTTGAGCCTGAATTCCGCCAGCCAACGAATCTTTATTTATGCTGCATCATGTCACCGGGTAATCGGAAGACGGCAGTGTATCGTCGGATGTTCGAACCAATCCGACAGCACGAGAAACGAGTTCGGCAGGCAGCTGATTCTGAGTACCGAGTTAGTGCGGCCGACTTCGAAATCTGGGAGAAGCAATGTTCTGAGTTGAAGACCCGCATCAGCAAGGCCGCCGGAGACGAAGCCACGGACATGCGGCGCGAATTGGACCAGATGCTGCGGGAAGTCCCTTCCGTCGCCCACAAGCCTCAACTGGTCACCGATGATGCGACACCGGAGTCTGTCTGCACATTGCTGAGCCAAAATCAGGAACGCCTTGGCATAGCATCAGCTGAGCCGGAGGTGTTTGATCTGATTCTTGGGCGTTACTCGAAGGGGCCAAACCTTGGGATTTGGTTGAAGGGCCACGATGGTGACGACCACAGTGAGAACAGGCGAAATCGCCCTGATCCGATCAAGTTGGATGCCCCGTTGCTGAGCCTTACCATCATGGCGCAGCCGGAAGCGATCAGCACAGCCGGAGACAATCGCTTGATGCGTGGTCGGGGAATGCTGGATCGTTTCCTGTTCTTGCAACCGCCCTCACCGGTTGGCAGTCGGCAGTGTGTTTCGGTTCCAATCGACGAAAGTGTGATGCACGACTACAACAGACGCCTAAATCGCCTGCTGGAAACCGACATCCCTGTTGATGAGTTTGGCATTCCGTCGCCACGACTCTTAACGCTGAGCACCGATGCCCATGTAGCCTGGAAGACTGAGCAGCTTCGAATTGAACGCCTGATGGCCGATGGCGAGCCGCTCAGTGTGATCAGCGGGTGGGGCAGCAAGTTTGCTGCACAGATCGCAAGGATTGCAGCAGGCCTCCACCTGATGAGCCTTCCAGACCAATCAGAGATTCAGCGGGAGACGATGCAACAGGCTATTCTGATCGGTCGGGTGATTGAATCTCAGACGCGGGTGGTCTTCGATGCGATGGGCCGCAATCCTGCCGTTACCAGTGCTCAGAAAGTCATGCGGAAGATCACAGACGATTCGCTGACGGAGGTGTCACGACGCGAAGTAATGCGTCTTGATCGCAGCCTGGATGTCAAGGATGCACAAGTCACCATCGACCTGCTGACGGAACATGGATACCTGATGCCGATGCAATCCGGCAATCGTCTTGGTCGCCCTTCGGATCGGTACGGAGTCAATCCAGCAGTATTCATTGCCTAGATGTCAGGACTAAACGGACAGAAAGCGATAACCGATAACCGATATTCGATTTTTGTCCTTTTTGTCCCATCATTTCACATAGCGTGAGCAGAATTCGAATCGCTATGCTTTACAAATAGTTAACTACAGCCGATGCTTATCAAAAAGGAAACTAATGAGTGGACTATTCACACAAGTCAGGAGCCTGATCGAGGATTGCGGAGATTCTCGCTATTCGATCAGCAAGGCTACGGGCATCAGCCAGCCACAACTGTCGTCATTCATGGCAGGCGAAAAGGGAATCGGACCAGCCGCATTGGAAAAGCTGCTGGACTATCTGGGATACGAGATTCGAGTGGTCAAGAAAAGAAAGAGCAAGTAATGGCTTCTTTGAGCTTTGATAAGGCGAAAGGTCGTTGGCGAATACAGTTTCTTGCAGTGGACGGTTCGCGAAAGTCGATCAGTGTTAAGGTCACTCGTGAGCGTGATAAAGGCCAGAGTAAAGCTGCTGCGCTCAAGAATCACGTTGAGGAACTCACCACGGCACTGAAGACCGGCACGGGGCTTTCGCCGATGCTTCGCCGCTGGATGGAAAGTGTGCCTGATGCGACACATCAACAGCTGGTGAATGCAGGTCTGACAGCCACTCGAGAGCGATCAGACACGCAGCTGGGGCCGTTTCTGGATTCATGGTTTGCAGAACGTGCTGACCAGAAAGAATCGACGCTGATCGTCTGGGGTAATGCGAAACGCAACCTCCTGAAATTCTTCGGCAAGGATAAGGATCTGAAGGAGATCACTGAAGATGATGCTGAGCGGTTCGAGCGCTGGCTGAAGTCGAATCAGAAGCTGAGCGAGTCAACCATTCGAAAACGCTGTGGCTTTTCGAAGCAGATGTTGCAATCTGCCGTGAAGGCCCGCCTGATCGACGTGAACCCATTGGCGGGCCTGAAGGTTGCTGCAGTTGGCAACAAGAAACGTCAGTATTTTGTGACGGAGGCTGAATCACAGAAGGTGCTGGCTGCCTGCCCCAATGCCGAATGGCAAGCCTGCTTCGTGCTGGCCCGTTATGGGGCACTGAGAATCCCGTCAGAGATTCAGGAACTCCGCTGGTCGGACATCATCTGGGATGCAGATCGATTCCATGTTCATGCGACAAAAACGGAACACCACGAAACTGGCGGGGATCGTGTCATCCCTTTGTTCCCGCAGGTTCGAGCCGCTCTGAATGAGCTCTGGGATGCACTCGGGGACGATCCCGGCGAATTCGTTCTGCCGAAAATCCGGAGCATCACCAACGTCAATCCGCAGTTGGGCCGAATCATCAAACGTGCTGGCCTGAAAGTTTGGCCCAAACGATGGCAGAATCTGAGGGCAACGCGAGCCACCGAATTGGAACGTGAGTTTCCATCCCACGTCGTCACCGGCTGGTGCGGGCACACAGAGAGGATTGCCGAGCAGCACTATTGGATGACAACAGAAGATGACTTCAAACGAGCCTCAACGTTAGCTGGTGGTGCAAATGTGGTGCAGTACCCCTCGGAAAGTGGCCGCAATGCGTCGCAAGCCGAACTGGCCGCGCATGAAAAAAGCCCGGAAATTCCGGGCTTTGCGAAGGGTTGCGTGACTTTGCGAGCCACCCTAGTGGAGGATAAGGGACTTGAACCCATGACCTTCTGGCTGCCAGCCAGA
>CALFSX010000015.1 GCA_937916515.1 uncultured Planctomycetaceae bacterium
TTGTCGAAATGTGAGCGTGATCTGTCGAAGTTGGCTGCAGTAGCTGAAACTACGGTGCAATTGTCGTTGGTTTGTTCAGAAGTTTGTCGCGAAGTTCCTGAAGTGCACTGCCAGTTTTTCCAGTCTTCGTTGAAGTGCCGCTTTCTTTTATGGCGGAGCTGGATGTCTCGCTACGGATAGAGGCGTCGGCCAGAACCGCATCCAGCAAGCGAGTCCATGCCTGTTCTGCTTCCGGTTTGTTTCCGGCGGCGATGGCCATGTCGCCTCGTTCTTTCATCATGGCCATAATCCAGCGATCATCTTTGCCGGCTTCCGCTGCCTTTTTAGCTCGCTCGGCAAGTTCAGAACCAAGCTGTTTTGTTGAATCAGACTGCAATGCGATTCTGGCAGCAATCCACAAGCCCACGTCACTGGTGTTAACTTCTTCCGCTGTCGTTGCTTTCAGGTATTCGCCCAGCCGCTTGAATCCATTGGTCAATAGTTCTGAGTCTTCAAATTTGTTTCCAACGGCAACGACGGCAATCGCGGCAGATGGACCATGAAGGGATGGTTCGGATGCATATTTCAGAAGAACTTCGCTGATGCTGCTGACATCTTTGCCCGCTTTCAGATTCGCGGCCAAAAGTCCGTCCAGAACGACGCTGGAGATCTTTCCGTCCACTCCATCGTCAGGAGCGGTCAGCATCAGGTCGATACCTGATGGCTTGCGTGACGATTCAGTGTTCTTTTCTGAGTCATCAGTGACCACGGCTTCAGTCGAAACCTGCAGGTAGTCCAATACAGCTTCCGGAGTGATTTTTGCGATAGCCTGTTTCTCCGCAGTGCGAGCCTGCTCAACAGCCCGACTGGAACTGCCTCCCCAGCGGGAACCAGCTGCCACCAGTTCCGGTGTGATCTTTTTGTACATTTCGATCGCATCAAACGGAAAGCCAAATTCCAGAAGCTGTGCTGCCGCCCCTTGATAGTTTTGCAGGTCCTGATATTCCTGATAGCCTGGATTGTTGCTCGCGATGTTGGAAACATCCGATGTTTTCACCGCTTTATGAACGAGTGATCGAGCCTTGGAGCGATTGCCCGCTTTGTTGTGCAGCACGGCCAGTCTGCGCCATGGCGAATAGCTGAAACCGTTGCTGTTTCTGTTGCTATTGGGGTCTTTCTCCAGCCCTTGCTCCAGGAATTCGAGCATGTACGGATCAAATCTGGGATCGACGGGTTCAAGGATACAGCTAAGAATCCATACTACATTTGTCGGCAAGTATTGTACGTTTTTGTCTGCCTTCAACTGATCCAGTATGGCAATCGCTTCGTCCACGTGCTTGTTCTTCGCCTTCAGCGCACACAGAACCACTTTTCCCCCGTGCCAGCTGGTGTACTTTTCGACTCCCGCTTCCACGATGTCAGTAAATTCCTGCAGGCTCTCGGGAGTTTTCAGTCCATCGCAAACTCGAGTTAACGTCCCCGTAACCATTCCGTTGCTGTCGTAACTCATTGAATCCGCGATGCCGCTCCAGGGCTGTGCCACGGATTGTTGCAAGGTGGCTGGCACCATACCTTCTTTGGCATAGTTCAGCATTTCGGGGGTTTGCCAAATACTGTGGTCGCTGATGTTGCTAAGCATGTAAGACCTGCTGGTTGGCATTGCCTCCCACGCGGCGGCAAACAGCTCCAGACCTTTCTTACGTTCTGCACTTCCCGCGTTGTTACCTCGCGCTGATTCACGAAACAGATACTGTACAACTTCGGTGATGACGTAATAGTTGTTTTGGAATTTCTTCAGATCCGATTTGATCATCATGTCTGCCAGGTCGCCCAGTCGCTTCGCGTTTTGGAAGGTTCTGAGATACTGGTAATAGTTCTGGCTGAATTTCGTTGTGTCCTTTTCGAAGACCAGCAGATACTTATCACAGGCTTCCGAATAATTGCGACTGCGTTCCAGTTGTTGAGCCATGCGAATAAGCGTATCGACGTTGGCAGGTTGAAGTGCGGCCAGTTGTTCTGAAACTTCGGCGGCTTCTTTCGTTTGTCCTGCCGCCGTGTAGTATTCTTCCAGCGTGCGATGCAGATCGATCGATTTTGGCGAACGCGCCAGCTGATCTTTGACTCGATCAATCATGGAATCCAGCTGTCCGTTCTTGCCAAGAATTGCCACGGCTGCTGTTCTGGCATTCGTTAACGTGCCGCTATCGCGACTGTTCGATGATCCCGCAGACCGTGACGATGTTTTTCTCATAATCTGATGAGCAATTTGAGCCGCCACGGCGTCGTCGCCCTTGCTGCGATATCCGTTCATCAACGTCAGCAATGTGCCGACGTCGTTGCCGGCCGTGCGTCGAGTTCTGGCCAGCAATGCTTCAGACATTTCTGTCATTCCCAGCTGTTGCATTTGAGTCGACAGTTGCATCGCAAAGTTGGCATCCAGACGAAGTCCGAACAAACGTTCAGCCGCCAGTTTCGCTCGATCAATATTGTTAACCGATGTGGCCAGCGCGAGAGCCAGTTGTTCGCGATCTTTCATGACACCTTGATCGACGGCTTCAATCGTATCCAGCAGTTGTAGAGCGTCTGCATTGTTGCCCGCTGCTTGATAGTACTGAACCAGGTTCAGTCTTAGCGAAACGTCGTCTGGTTCCAAAGCGGCGGCTCTAACAAGATGCACGGCAGCTTGTTCCTTGGCACCCGCCAGAAATTCGATATGAGCGATAGCCAGTTCCGCCATTACGGCTGCAGTACCTTCAGCTGCCTTGCGATACCTGGCCAGCATGCTTCGCAGTTCGGGCAGTCGATCGGTGTACAACACGTGCAGGTTGACCAGAAACGTCACGTCCGCATTCGACAGAAACTTGTTCGCTGGCAGCGTTTCCACCTGACGGTAGGAAGCCTGACTTCCATTTGAAAACACTTGATGATGCGAATTGCTGGAGAAGCCGCTGCTTGTCGAGGCGGAAGCTGCGTTCAATAAATTTCCGCCTCTGGCCGCAGTCAACGAGTTGTAGGCATCGCCCTTGATTTTCAGAAACCCCGTCACCAGCTTGTCTAAATCAGCCCAGTCTTTAGTTTCACCAGCCATCTTTGAAGCCATTTGAGAAAAGCTGATTCCCAATTGTGCCAGCGTATTGGTTCGGCGTGTTGAGGAGCCAACCTGCGCTTGTTCCAGCTTCGCAATGCGAAGTGTCAGTTCCAGCATTTGATCCACATCGCCGCGAGTCGTTGCCAGCTGAGCGGCTGCCGAAACTTCGCTTAACGACGCATCCGGGCGAATAAGATTTTGGAACAGCGAATCGGCTTTCTCTGTCTTACCGGCGTTTTCCAATTCTGTAATCACCATGGTCAGACCACCGGTGTAGGTCGCCCATTCGGGGTGAGCATTATTCACAACGTTCCACGCATCCAGCATTAAGTCCAGTTGTTCTTCTGACAGCGTTTCTGCAGGCTCCGCAGTGGCTACGCCCTGAACAATCTGACTTCTGCTTCTTTGCTGCAGTGACATCAAATAGACAAGCTTGGCTTCCGGTTCCGATCGCTTCACCAGCAGTTCGCCCGCCTTCCACATCTGACCGGGATCTGTATTTCCGGAGTATTGCTGATACATTCCGGAAACGAAGTAATCCCAGGCCGGTTGAGCATCTTTTTCGATTGACGATTCGGCGAGCTCCCAAAGCTGTTCAAGCCGCTCTTCTGCCCTGTTTTGTTCGGTGGCGTATCCCATTTCAATGGTGAGCGCTAAATAGCGACACGAAGCGAAATCATTCACCGTCCACGGTGCGACGCCAGCTGGTAAGCCGCCGAAGTTCCGGCCGGAAGATAGATTCAAAGCAGGAATCAATTGTGCAATGATCTGCATTCGAACAAACATTTGCGGATACCCGGCCGGGTACCGCGTCTGCGTCGTTTTGGAACCGGAACCGAAAGACGTGCGTTGAGACTGATTGAACCGTGTTTCGTGCGATGGAGCATCGTCGTCCAGTTTTAATGCCAGAATCTGTTCGCAGCGTTTAATGGCGGATTCCTTTTTGTCCTGCTTCCAATCAATCACGGCCAATCGCAGCAGCACTTCCCAGTCTTCGTTGTTGCGGCTTAGCAGTTGTTCGCACAACTTTGTTGCAGCGTCCAGCTTGTCAGCAGTAATCAGACCATCAATGGATTTGATCAGTCGATGAGGCTCGGCGTTGGTGTTAAGAGCTTTCTCCCACAACGCTTCTGCAGCTTCAGGGTCGCCAGAACGAATCAGCAGGTTTGCCAGTCGAGCTTCTGCGTCTGGCGATTTGGTTAATGCCACCAGCTGTTTTTGGTACTCAACCGCTTCAGCATATTCTTCGGCCTGTTCGGATAACTTCGCCAGTTCATCCAGCAGTAGCACATCGCTGGTGTTTTCGCTGACCAGGCTTTGCAGAACTTCTGTAGCCATCCCGATATCGCCCGCCGTTTGATAACAGTTGGCCAGGCAGATGGTCATGTCTCGCTGTTGATTCAGTTCTTTGGCCATGTTTTCCAGGCGACTGATCAAGCGGTCGAACGTGTCTGTTCGCAGATACAGTTCGGTAAGCGTTTGGACCACTTTGATCTGGTCATCCAAACCTTCTGCTTTCTGAAAGGCTCGCCAATACAGTTCGATGGCTTCCGGTGTTTGAAATTGTTCTGCCAGAGCTCGCGCAAGTCCCATCAAAGATCCCACGTCGGACGGGTTCACTCGCACAGATCGTCGTAACGCATCCAACCCCAGTTCCGGCTTACCCAGCTGAAAACACAGGTCGGCATAGAACTGGTAGTTTTCCGGATTTCCCGGTGCAGCCGCAATCAAATCTTTGCCCGCTTGTAACGCGTCGTCCAGTCGACCGAGGCGTCGTTCAAGGTCGGCGATCTTTTTCAGGTATTCGGTTTTGTAGCGGCGATCCAGCTGAGTCAGCCTGTTGTTTGCTGCAGACGCTTCCGTCAGCAGACCGGCTTTCTCAGTTACTCTGGCAACCACGGCCCAGGCCGGAATGCTTTCGGGAGCCAGTTGCACGGCCTGTTTGGCAGAAGTTGACGCATCCGGCAGAAGGCTTAACGCTTCCTGATACAAGGCCAGAATCCGCCATTGATCGGACGTACCTTTGTCGCCAATTTCGCTGATCAGTTCTTCTGTCTTGCGAGTCAGCTGACCGCCTTCCAGATAGCTTTTGATGCGTTCTTCCAGAATGATCTGAGTTTCATCCGGGCTGGCGACCAGTGTTTCGGCTTTATCCAGTTGCGCCAGTGAATCATCAAAGCGTTTGGCGTCTCGCAACATGTTGGAAAACCGGATCAGGTCAGAAAAGTCCGGATCCATTTTGCAGGCGTCTTCCATGGTTGCCATCGCTTCGTCTTTGTAGCCGAAGCCTTTGTACACTTCGCTAAGTCGGACAAGATTTTGCGTTGTCCGCAGGTCGCCCGCCACCATTTGCTGCCACGTGGATTTGGCGTCTTCCGGACGCTGAAGAATGTGGTAGTACTCGCCAAGATATTCGCGGTATTGAGGATTCTCCGGAGCCAGTTCGATACACCGCTTGTAAAGCGTCAGAGCTTCGTCCGTCATGGAAGCGGCTCGAAACAAGTCGGCCACGCGACTGACCACAACGGCGTCGTCAGGCTTTTGCTTCAGCAGGCTGTTCCAGATTTCAGCTGCTTTGGCCGTGCGTTGTTGTTCTGACAGGTCTTCATGCTTCAGGTACAGCATGCCCCAGCGTTCAATGTGATCGGGGTTGCCGGGATCGAATTCCACCAGCTGTTCGTACTGCTTGATGGCTTCCGCATACTTGCCGTCTGCGATTAATTGTTCAATTAACGCGAGTCGCAGTTTGGCGTCAGAAGGACCCTTCGCAATGGCTTTTTCGTACCACTGGCGGGCCGCATCGGCTCGACCTTGAATCGCCAGGTACTTGCCAATGCGAGCCATCGCGTCCAGGTCGTCGGGATGTGACGTCATCCAGCCTTCATAGTATGACACCAGGCCAGCATAGTCGTCTGTCCGCAAAAACGACGCTTCAATTTTGCTGCGAACATCGTTGAACAGCCAGCTGGACGGCTTAAGCTGCTGAAGTTGTTCTTCGAAGTCTGCCAGTGCCTGTTCCTGCTGACCAAGCTTCAGCTTCAGTTCCGCCGCTTGAATGGCAAACTGTACTTTCCGGTACGGATCGGTGGCGTTTTGTTGTAACGCTTCCAAACGTTTCAGAGCTTCGGGCAATTCGTTTTCTTCAATCAGCGTGGTGGCGATTTGTTCCTGCACTCGTTCATCGTCAGGGAATGCTGCTTCGAAACGCTTCCACAGGTCCAGCGCCTGTTCGGTTTTCTGACTTCGTTGATAGATTCGCCCCAGAGTCTGGAAGATTTCCAGTTGATCAGCTTTGGCGGGATCGCGACTGATCGACCGCTCCAGAGCTTCGATGGCTTTGTATGTTTCGCCGGTTGCGATTAACGCCTGGCCCAGATACCACGACGCGATCGCATCGGTGGGTCGCAGCTGTTCAGCCTTTTCGAATGCATTTTTAGAAGCCGCGTCTCGCCCGCGGCGCATTTCCATCATGCCCAGAATCATGGACGCTCCACCATCCGGGTCGCCCGCAGCAACTTCGTCGGCCAGCGATTTCAGATAGGCATCCAAGGTGCCTCGATCAACATGGAAGCCGTAAATGCGGTCCAGCGAAGTGCCTTTGCGAGGACTTCGTTTTAAGAGCTGCAGATACCGGTCGTTAACCTTTTGTTCTCGAGCTTCGTCTTCAGTGGCTTCCGCTGCTGCGGCGGAAGTCTGAGTGGCTGCAGATGCTTGAGCGACCGCAACAGCACCTGCATTCACAAAAGTCGCCTGCACCGCAGCCAGCATGACCACAAGTTGTAGACTGAATTTCGTTGGCGAATCAAGTTTCCGCATGACGTCCCTTTGCAGCTTTCTCAAGTCCGCCGCCCGCACGATCACGGACAGCTGCTAAGTATGCTAGCGTCACACCATTGGCGGGGAAAGCAAACGGCGACAACACACCGGGCAACTGCCGCAAACTGACGGTCAAAAGCTGCGTTGCAGCCAAAATCCAGCCGCAACAGGCGTTTCAGCAAATTGCTATCGAGCCTTCAGGTACTCCAGCAGGTCAGCCATTTGCTGAACGCTGACGTCCTTTTCAATACCCTCGGGCATGAGCGATTTGTTGGTTGCCTGAAGTTCGTCGATGTCGGCACGAGAAATCGTTTGTTCGCGGCCTTCTGCCTGCCGCAAAACGATCTGTTCGTCGGTGTCGGTCACCAGCAACCCGTTAAACGTGCGACCATCTGTCGTCACAACCACATATTCGCTGAATTGCGGGTCAACTCGACGATTCGGGTCCAGAATATCGTACAGCAAAGCGTCGCGAGATCGTTTACGCGTGTCACTGATGTCCGGCCCGACGCTATGCCCCTTGCCGTCGATTTTGTGACATTTGCTGCACGTCTTTTCAAACACGACGGCTCCTCGCGTTTTAGAAGCTTCCATGCTGATGGCCGCTTGATAAGTGCCAGCCACTTCTTTGCGGTTGGCCGAAACGACTCCCCCGAAAACCTGCGCTGCAATTTCACGCACCTGAACATTCCGATCCTGCAGTAACCTCAACCGCTGATCGATGTCGATAATCGCGGCCGACACGCTGCCATCCGCCATGCGATGAAGCAGCTGCAGGCTGGATTCCGGACGCAGCAACATCAAAGCCGCGGCGTCTTTGCGAGCGGCCGGTGTCAGCGTTTCAAATTGCTGAAGCACAACCGGCAGTGCGTCCGTGATTGCGAATTCACGAACCACCAGAAGTGCGGCTTGCTGAATGAGCTGCGATTCTTTCGAATTCAGCAACGCTGGAAGCTGATTCAAAAAGCTGGCTCGCTGAACAACGGCCAGCAGCCTCATCGCCGCCGCTCGGTCAGCGGGCAGTGCCGAATGTTTGGAAACGACCTCCACAACTTTCAGAATTCGCTGCTGAGCCACCGCCGCCGCTTTGCTTACGTCTTCGTTGGGAAGTTCCACCAAACCTGCGAAGCTGCCATACTTCAGCGGACCTTTGTTGCGTTTGGCGCCTTGTTCAAATCCGAGCACAATAGCTGCCACGTCAACGTCGGAAGTGTTAGTGGCGGCCGACATTCGCAGCAACTCAGCGACTTCGTTAAGCTGGCCGTGAGCCGCTACCACGGCTGATAAGCCGGACAGCAGCTGATCACTGGAACTGCCTTCAGAAAGTTCTCCAGCGACCTGCAAGGCAGAACGCTGGCTTAGAATTTCGACCAGCCAGATTGCATGTCTGTCTGCCACAGACAACGCTGCTTTTTGAAACCAGACGTCGTTCCAGAAGGAAGAACGAATGAGTTCCACAGTTGTTGAGAGTTCACTGGTTGGCACGTCGTAAATCGTCTGCATGGCCGCAAAAGCCACCTGAGGATGCCGGTCGTTTACGGCAGCGGCCACCGCTTTTTGCACGGCAGAGCTGTCGTGTATCAGCGGTGAAGCAAGTTGTAATGCAGATTTCCGAACTCGCCAGTTCGCATGCTGCAGTGCTTCCAGCAAGGTCGTTTCGTCTAATGCGCCCAGGCTTGCCAGCACGTTTAGAGCTCGAACGGCTGCTTCCGCCAACGATGATTCCATAGAAGCATTCTCAGGGCGATTGTTTCCGTGAACCAGATTGGACAGCACAACATCAACAGACTGTCCGCTGCGCATTTGTGGGTCAGCAGAAACTTCCACCAAACGTTGCTGAGCTTTCTGGCGTGTCCAGCCGTTGGGGCTGCTTAGCAGTTCTGCCAGCTGAATGGTGTCATCTGGCAGTGCGGCGGCAACGTGACGCTGCGACGTTTTGTCTGGCACGATTCGCCAGATACGACCTCGATCCTCTCCAGCTCGCCAGTCAATTTGAGCCGCAATTTCAGGAGGCAAGAACTTTGGATGTTCGACCCACATGCGATACATGTCGGCCAGATACAAAGCTCCATCTGGTCCGGTTCGCAAACTTGCCGGGCGAAACCACGTGTCGGTGGATGCCAGAAAGTCCGCGTCTTCTCGCGAACGTCGAACCGCTAACGCCGGGCTGTTGAGCGGCTGTTCGACAATCGATCGAGTGACCAGGTGTCCCACGGGTTCGCACACAAAGACACTGTTTTGAAAGTCGTCGTCCCATCGATTGCCAACGTACGAAGTGACTCCACAAGCAGACGTATGAGTGCCCGCATGAGCCAGCCAGTTGCTTTTCATGTCCACCAGCGAAAACACTTTTGTGTCGCCACCGGATGGCCCGACGTCTGTATGCCCTGGGCTGATCGTCGCAAATGGATTTCGCCTGGCAACGCTCTCCTTAAACATGGCCGTCATAATCGGATTGCGATTGGTGCAGAAAAAACGATTGCCATATCGATCAACCGTATTGCCAAACTGACCCATGCCGCTGACGGATTCAAACTTCATGGTGAAGGGGTCGAATCTCATATCCTGTCGAGGCAAGGTAACGGGTTCCGTCGTTTCAAACCCCGGTCTGCGGCAACGAATCTTACCCGGTGCATAAGTAAGGTAGATCCAGTTATCGATGCCCCATACCGGACAGCCAATCTGCATTTGAGCATGAGCGGGCGTGAATCCGTCGAACCAAACTTCACGCACATCGGCGACGTTATCGCCATCAGTGTCTTTTAGAAAGATGATTTCCGTTTGAGCTCCCACCAACAGCCCACCCATCAACGGCAGAAAACTGTGACAGAAGCTTAGGTCTTTGGCAAACACCGTGCGTTTGTCCATGCGGCCATCACCATCTTCGTCTTCCAGCAGCACGATCTTAGACAGCGGGGGCGCAGTGGTGTCTTCAGTGCCATCCGCTTTTACGGGGCCGATGGGATAGTCTGTGTACTCAGCCGCAAACATACGGCCCCGGTGGTCGAAGTCGATCCATACGGGATCGATTACCAATGGCTCCGCCGCTACCAGTTCCAGCCTGCTGCCGGGTTCGATTTGAAAACACGCCAGAGATTCTTCGGGCGACTTTGCGGGGGCTGGCTTCTGGTCGATCCAGTGTCGACCGCCTCGTTCTGCATCAATCGATTCCAGCAGCCCACCGGTTTGCTGAGCCTGCAAACACGAAACCTGCAGCAATACCGCGAAGAAAATGATCCGCTGAAACATCAATCAATCTCCCAGTGCAAAGGCAGGTGGGCATTTAGAGGAAGGCCCATTACCTTAGGCTGCAGCGGGACGATAGTCTACCGCCCGGACATTTTTTAATGACGTGAGGGTGCAGCCACGACAACAGTCTGGCTAACAAAAATTCAGGTGGCGGCTAGAATGCTGCATTCTTCAGGTTTACTCACAGCAATTCCGTAAGTTTTACTATGTCTTTGCCTTCTTTCAGTGTTCGCAACCATGTTCTGGTGAACATGCTGATGCTGGTGATTCTTGCTGCGGGAATCATTTTCGCCATCACGTTGCAGCGTGAAATGTTTCCGGAATCACGGCCGGACAAGCTGATGATTTCCGCCATCTATCCGGGCGTTCAGCCGGAAGATATTGAAAAATCGGTCACCATCAAAATCGAAGAAGCCGTTCGCAGTCTGGAAGGCATCGACAAAGTGGAATCGCAGGTTGCTGAAGGCGTCAGCTTCACCACATTAACGCTGGATCAATCCGTCGACGACGTGGATGTGATGCTGCAGGAAATTCGCAACGAGGTGGATTCGATTCAGGACATGCCCGACGATGTCGAAAAAATCAGCCTGCGTAAAGTGGAACCTCAACTGCCCGTCATTTCCATCGCGATCTACAGCGACGAAAGCGAAGCATCGTTGAAACGGACGGCTCAATCGCTGCGAGACGACTTGCTGAAACTGCCCGGCATTAGTCGAGTTCAACTGAATGGAATTCGTGACGACGAAATCTACGTCGATGTGCAGCCCGACAAACTGATGAAGTACGATGTGACGTTTGAAGAAATTGCCGCCGCCATTCGATCAGAAAATCTGGACGTGAGCGGCGGCCAGCTAAAGGGCGATCGCAGCAGCATTGCCGTTAGAACGCTGGGCGAACAGCAGGAAGCATCGGCGCTGGAATCCATTGTCGTGAGGTCTCAACCAAACGGCCAGCAGATTCTGCTTTCGGATGTAGCCACGCTGTCTGACGGGTTTGTGGATTCCGATCTGGAATCGCTGTTTAACGCCAAGCCGTCGATCAACTGCGTCATTTTTAATGGCGACAACGAAGACGCGGTGCAGATTTCCGCCGTCGTGAAAGCATACTTTGCCGGACGTTCCGGCGGCGAATACAGCGGCCCCGGCGAAGGGCTTTCGAAAGCGTATTCGGTGATTGGTCGGCCGGACGTGTTTCAGGTTTATCAGCAGGCTCAAGCCAGGCCGTTTCCGGCGGATTTCCAGTTCAAGCTGCACACAGATATCGCTCGCTTTGTTGAAGGGCGTCTGGAACTGATGACTCGCAACGGTCGCATGGGGCTGATTCTGGTTTTGATTTCGCTGAATCTGTTCCTGAATTGGCGAGTTGCGTTTTGGGCGGCCATTGGGCTGGTGGTTTCGTTTATGGGCACGTTTGCCGTGATGTGGCTGCTGGGTGCAACGGTGAATCTGCTGTCGATGTTCGGCCTGATTATCGTGCTGGGAATTATCGTTGATGACGCGATTGTGATTGGCGAAAACATTTACCGGCACGTGGAAGAAGGCATGCCCGCGATGGAAGCCGCGATTAAAGGTGCAGAAGAAGTGATGTGGCCGGTGATTGTCGCTGTCAGCACAACCGTTGGAGCGTTCGCTCCGCTGTTTTTCATTCAAGGACAGATTGGCGACTTCATGTCTCAACTGCCTCTGGTGGTGATTGCCGCTTTGTCGATTTCCTTGCTGGAAGCGTTGGTCATTCTGCCGGCTCACCTGCGGCATCTTCCGCCCGTCAAAAAACGAACCGAAGGCGACGTGCAACGATCCACCGGCATTGGCGGCGTTAAAGAAATGCTGCTGAAGAAGGTCCTGCAGACGCCGTACGAAAAGCTGCTGACGCTGTGTCTGAAGTGGCGTTACGTCACCATGGCTTCGGTTATGGCGGCCTGCGTTGTGGCCGCCGGCATGATGGCGGGAGGCATTGTGAAGTGGCAGTTTATTCAGGACATGGACAGCGAAAGCGTGATCTGTGCGTTGGAAATGCCCATCGGAACATCCGCTGAACGTTTGAAAAGTGAGCTGCAAAAGCTGACGGACTTCATGGTGGATAAGGAACTGTTTCCGGAAATCGTGAACGTTCAAACAATCGCCGGGCGGCAATATGACGTGACGGGAGCCGGGTCTGTGGGCTTTGACGACCAAAGTCATCTTGGTCAGTTGATTGTCGAAATCTGTCCCGCCGACGAACGCACTCGATCCAGCAAACAACTGGTGAATGCATTGCGAGAATTTTCCAGCACGCACCTGACAGGTATGAACTCCGTCAAATGGGAAGCCATGAACGGAGGCCCCGGCGGCAACGACATTGAAGTCAGCATTTCCGGCGTCGACAACGCACAACTGCCTCAGGTGGTGGATGAAGTAAAGGCCATCGCCAGCGGGCTGGAAGGCGTGTACGACCTGGACGACAACCTGGATATCGGCAAGAAAGAATTACGATTGTCGCTGCGAGAATCTGCGGCCAGCACGGGAGTTACTGTTGGCAGCCTGGGATCTCACGTGCGAGGAGCCCTGTTTGGCCAGGAAGCTCGCCGGATTACTCGCAACCGCGAAGACGTCAGGATTATGGTGCGGTATCCGGAATCCTTCCGCGAAAGCAGCTGGAATATAGAAAACATGTGGATTCCCAGCCGAGTCGCCCGCGGTGCCATGCAGTCTGGTGGAAGTGTTTCAGCGGGTGGCCCTGAGTTTGGTGCAGCCGCAGCAAGTGGCAGCGATCAGGATATGCAGCAGATTCGTAAATGGATTCCGATTGCCGAACTGGCGGAAATCGAAATGGGAATCGGCTATTCCACCATTTCACGATACCAGCAAACTCGATCAGCAAAGGTAACCGGAGCCGTCGATGATGCTCGCGTTCCCAGCACTTCCAGCGTGGTGGACAAAATCAAAGCTAAAGTTGAAGCGGAAGTTGTGCCACGCTATCCGGGAGTTGACATTCAATATCTTGGCCAGGCGGAAGAGATGCGTAAAAGTTTCTCGTCATTGCAGATCGCGTTTCCAATCGCATTGCTGATCATTTATGGCATGCTGGCTGGCCTGTTTCGTTCGTACACACAGCCGCTGGTGGTGATGTCTGCAATTCCGTTCGGTTTTCTGGGAGCCGTGATTGGGCACTGGATTACCGGGGAGACGTTCACCATTCTTAGCGCCATTGGGTTGGTGGCGTTGGCTGGAATTCTGGTCAACGACTCGCTGGTGCTGGTGGACTTTATTAATCGTCGAGTCGCTGACGGACTGTCGCCCATGGAAGCCAGCGTAGATGGTGCAAAGAAGCGACTGCGAGCCATTTTATTGACCACGTTAACCACCGCTGCGGGCCTGATGCCGCTGATGTTTGAAACCAGCTTTCAGGCCAAGTTTCTGATTCCAATGGCAGTGACTTTAACGTTCGGCCTGCTGTTTGCGACCGCTTTGACGTTAATTGTTGTGCCGTGTCTGAATCTAATTCGAGAAGACCTATTGACCGGGATGCTGCGAATGAAGCCTCGGTCGTAACCGGTTCCTGGGAAGCAGCGTTTTCTGTGGACAAAATCTTCGCCCATAAGAATCATTACGTGTTAGTGCTGAAGCTGAATCAAACTGAACCTGAATCAGTGCTGACCACGTTCGCGATCGATAAGTCGGATCAGTTCGGCCAGGCTGCCGACTTCCATTTTCATCATCGCTTTTCCGCGATGCTTTTCAACGGTCTTGATGCTGATACCCAAAGTGATGCCAATCGACTTATTCGTTTCGCCATCGTAGACCAGGTTCACCACCTGAGCTTCGCGGCCGGACAGGCGATCGCGATAAGTGACACCATTTGGCAAAACTGGTGGCAGGTGAGTTTCGTCAGAGGCATTTCGATCAAACACGGCGAACGCTTCTTCAATGGCGCTCAGCAGTTGATCTTTGTTGTACGGTTTGTCCAGAACCGTGACGGCACCCTGCTTCATGGCCTGCACGGCGATTCGAGTTTCCGGATACCCGGTTAGAATAATCAGGGGGAATTTTTGATGCCAACGTTGGAGCTCCAATTGCAGATTTAGCCCGTCCATTTCAGGCATCCGCTGGTCGGAAATCACAATGCCAGCCGGAATCGATTCGGCAACGCTCAAAAATTCCGGAGCACCAGTGTATGTGCTGACCTTAAACCCGGCAGCACTAAGCTGCATGGCGATGACTTCCAACACCTGAATTTCGTCATCAATGACGTAAACATTTCGACACGTGTTACTTGACGATTCCTGCGGCTGCATGAATGTACTCCGTTGTACGACCGGTCTAACTTCCAGCGTCCCTGATGACGTCATCCTGATTCTCCCCTGTGATACAACCAAAGAACATTCACGCTTAATTCAGCAGAGTTGAAAACAGAATTTCAAGCTCACCCGAATGCTGTTCGAACGGTAACTGCTTCTGATTTTCCCGCCAAACATCGCTTGTGTTGCTTCACTGAGCGCTGAATGACCGTATTAAGAAATGAAAACTTCTGGACGCCCTGCAATCGCCTTCGGCACCAGCCAGCTCAAACCTCAGCGACCAAAGTACTGAAGTTTGCGGTCAGACTGATGACCAGGATTGAAACTCAGAGAAGAAACATCACGTTGCCACAGGGAAGTTGGGATCTCCAGTAACATAGAGTATTAATCTGAACACGACACTTGGGTCGTGTCGTTATTGAAACGTTGAATACTCTCAGACTTTACTGAATTCCGGCTGCCGCCGACGTCAGCAATTCATGAGTTTTTTCCGCATTCGGTAAAAGTAGGTGCTAAAGCTGCAACAACAATCGGCCATTTATAAGGGGAAACCCTCACCCCGCAGCCATATTTTTTGGCGTGATTGTCCCATTTGCTACAGTGAAGCACCCATGTTCCATCAGGCACCTGCTTCCAATGCGGTGACATTTTAAAGGCATAACGAACGACCTTAAAAATGACTACTTCAAAGAAACACTGTTTCAGATTAAGCTGTAGAAAACGCACTCTGCGCCGATTGATCGCCAACGAACAATTGACTTTGCCAACGTCAACATGTGTTCTTTACGATCACACGTGATCGCCGTCCACTGCACAGATGTGAACTTATTTTGAATCGCTTCGACTGCTCGAAGCTTTCGGTTTTCGAACAATCAAACGATGGTGCTGGCTTTAAAGCTTTACGCCTGAATCGAACCAGCCGCCAGCAACATCTAATAGTGACGCACACCTTGCCAGATCAGCCATGTGTTCGCCGCTTTTCGCAATATGGATTTTGTGGGCCCTTACGATACAGCGGCCACAGTTCTTTATCTATTTCATCATGCAACTGCAATGAGATCAGATGATTCAGCCGCTCAAGCTATGTTGGTTTTGGCACCAGCTTCCAGATAGAACGCGCTCGCAGCGGTTTGGGTGCGGTGACTGATTGTGGCCCATCGGAGAATGTTGACGATGGGTGGCCGAAGTTGAAGGGAGGTACGCGCGAAACCTCGGGTTTCCTGCGCGAGTTCGGTTCAGCTCCGGAACTATGCCGAGTTATTTAGTCCGCTGCTGGAGCGGCTGCTTCTGCTGGAGCAGCTTTTACGTTGATGCAGACAATTCCCGAATCGTCTCGCACATACAGCTTGCCGTTGACAATAACGGGAGCTTGTCGAGTGCGGTCGGTTGTGACATAGCGTGCGGTTTCTTCAAACGCTTCCGTGCTGGCGGTAACAATTCCGATTTCGCCTCGCATGGTTGTGAAAAACAGCTTTCCGTCGGCGTAAATCATGTTCGCTTTGCCGAATCGCTTTTCGTTCCACAATTGTTCTCCATCAGACGCTCGCACGCATACCAGATTGGTCACCTGCCCTGCACTGCCGATGTTGTCCAGTCCGAAAATGTGGCCGTCAACCAGCACTGGCGTCTGCCATTCGGCTCGCAACACACTTTCCACGCCCAGCGAGGTCCAGCCTTCTTCTACAGAGAACTGATCTCCGTCCGCAGCGATCTTCAACACGGCAGAACCATGATTTTCTCCTGCAGATATCAATACGGAATTTTCGTTTAACACAACCGGGCTGGCGGTGTTGCAGTTGTATTCTGTTTCGAATTCGTAAGACCACAGCTGAGTGCCATCCACGTGGGCTATGCCAAACACAGTGTTTCCAGTGAATGCTACCACCTGTTGTTTGCCAGCCAGTGTGGCCAGAATTGGTGACGAATAGCCAGCCACGTCGTGACCGACAGCCCACTTCCTGTCGCCGGTTTTCAGGTCAAACGCAGCCACGGCTCCATTGCGGCTTCCGGTTTGCACAACGACGACTTCCCCGGCGACAAGTGGAGAAGACGCCATGCCATAGTCTGCGGTTTTTCCCAGCAGTTGTTTAACGACATTTGCATTCCAGATAATGCTGCCATCGTCAGCCTTCAGCGCCGTCAACAGGCCTTCGCCAGAAAACGTATACACAACTCCGGCGTGAACCGTGGGAGTTGCTCGAGGACCATGTCCCATTTCGTTTTCGTAGGCTTCACTAATTTTCGTTTCCCATTTCTTCTCCCCCGTCACAGCGTTTAACGCGACCACCATTTGATCGGCCTCGTTTTGAGTCATCGTGTAAACGGTGCCGTCAGCGATTGCCAGTCCCGACATGCCAACGCCCAGTGACGTCTTCCAGACAACTTCCGGCCCCTCTTTGGGAAACGTGCTGATCAGCCCGGTTTCGGTGCAGATTCCATTACGGTTTGCTCCCAGAAACTGCGGCGAGTCTGCGGCATGGGCAGCACCGGCAAAGCTGAAAAAGACACAACACAGCGACAGGGCAAGCTTGGAATTACGCATATGGTTTTCTCCGTATAAAGTAGTGATCTGCCGGTAATTTAGCAGAATCGACGCGCATGCGAATACAGTTTGTGGCAACAAGTCAGCGGCTTGACACCACGTGCCGCGAATCTGATCATTGAGCAACGTTCATGAAGTTTGCCGAACGTGAATAGCCGCCGTGTCTCAAGGATTTGTCGATGGATAACCCTTACGAATTCAAAATGACAACGGAAGTCGGGCAGTTTGCCAACCTGATCGAAGGACTTGAGGCTCGACAAGCCGCCGCAATGCTGGTGCGAGCATGGCTGAATGGAGACTGTGATGGGCCATTCGTGGGGGAAGCTCTTGAGAGTGACGTCTTCAGGCAGATTGATCCAGCCATTGATTTGGTGCGAGATTTTTTCTGGGTTGACGAAGATTTTTCGCTAAAGCCATCGCAATTGTCTCGGCCCGGATGGAACTATCTGCAACGACTGCTGCTGTTGCTTGATTCTGACTGCCCTTTCCTGGAAGAAAAATCTGTTCGTCGAAGCTGGACTCAGACAGTGGCAGTGTTGTCCTTGATCGGCTTTCTGATCGTTGTCGCAAAATTCGGTTGGGGAATGCACTTGATGGCTTTTGCGATGCCCTTCGGTTTGGTGTCATTTGTTTTGTGGGCAATTCGTCGAAAGCTGATTCCGGAACCTTCCCTGGTGGACCCCATTATGGAACCGTTCAAGTCCATCGCAGATCTGGAACACGCCTATCTGAACTGCAAGTCCTTCAGAAAACAAAAATATCCCACGTGGATTGCCGAACTGAACAAGCATTCTAAGTCACATAACTGGGACGACATCATGATGGTCCCCACGTTCCTGATCTTCCTGGTTGCCGGTCCTCTTTTTCTCCTCTTCCAAATGTTTCCCGTCACTTACACTCGCGCACGTGCCGTCGCTCGCTAACAAAGGCTTCGCCCTTGACCCGGTGGCGTGGATTGCGGGAAGACGAGGACATGCCAACGCGCCGAGCCGCTCCGTTGTCGCTACGAAAACGGGGCTCTATGGTCAGTCTTGTTTCTTTTGCCAGCCACCGATGAAACACAGATAACGGCAGATGCCATTCTGAATCAGAAAGCAACAACAACTGTGCCAATCTGTGTTTCATCGGTGGCTGAACAAAATGCACGGAGAACGGGGACATGCCAACGCGCAGAGCTTCTCCGTTGTCGCTAGGTTTAAGATGCGTGCATCTGCTGCATCGTTTTTTGTTAGACTCTGAAAAAGCTGGCAGAATTCTTGTGGACCGATGCCGGGTTGCTAGTCGTCGTTAAGGATATTTCCATGAATCTGGACAAGCCGAATTTTCAGACGCCCAACTATGTTAAAGCCATCGTGGGCATTATTGCCGGCGGAGTGCTGGGGTATCTTGGATTTTACCTGCTGCTGCAGCTGGGCTTGTACGCCATGATTCTGCCAGGAGCGATGATTGGCCTGGGCTGTGGTGCTCAAGCAGGAGCACGGTCCCTGGTACTGGGCGTTGTCGCGGGAATTGTGGCTTTCGCATTTGGCCTCTTTATCGAATGGAATTTCTTTCCGTTTGTCGCAGATGGCAGCTTCAGCTTCTTTGTCAAACACCTTAGCGATCTCACAGATCGAGCTCAATTGATGATTGCCGCAGGAACCTTCGCTGGCTTCTGGTTTGGGCGAGGTCGATAGTCAGGCCGCCGCAGCGCATTCCAATTCGCATCATCAAAACTCTTCGACGGCACAAGATGCAATCTGGTCAGCCAAAAAACGTTCACTTCCACTTCTGCTGGCGTGTGATAACCTGCTGCTTCGAATCGATCTGAACTACACCACGCCTAAATCAGCCGCCGGGCGTTAGCCCCGGTTTGTGCGGATGACGGAAACAACCAGGGCTAACGCCCGGCGGCTGATGTGTGTTTCAGAAATACTGAGTCACGAACACAAACTTCAATTTGCAGCAGCCATCTTCGCAACGCCTGGCCTTTCATGGCGTGCGAAAAGTAACATCGATCAGGAATAGCACACCATGAAAGATCCACGCATCACTCAATTGGCCGAAACACTAATCGATCATAGCTGCCAGTTGAAGAGCGGACAGAAGGTCATCATCGAAGCGTTTGACCTGCCGGAACCGACGCTGGTATGCGACCTTGTGGATGCCGCTTACGCTCGGGGAGCGACGCCGCACGTGATTTGGAAAAACAACACAGTGCTGCGAAGCCTGTATCGCGGAGCCACGGAAGCCAGTATGAGCTGGCCGGCAAGTCTGGAAAAGACGGCCATGGAAGCCGCCGACGCCTATATTGGAATTCGAGGTGCCGCGAATTCTGATGAGCTTTCCGACGTGCCTCCTGAAGCGATGGAACTGTACACAAGTCATTGGTGGAGCCCCGTGCATAGCGGCGTACGTGTTCCGAAGACTCGCTGGGTCGTGCTGCGTTACCCAACGCCGTCAATGGCTCAGTCGGCAAACAAAAGCACGTCGCAGTTCGAAGACTTTTACTTTGATGTTTGCACGGCAGACTACAAAGCGATGGCCGAAAACTTGAAACCATTGGTGGCTCGCATGGAAGCCGCCGATCAGGTGCGCATTACAGCACCCGGAACGGATCTGAGTTTCTCGATTAAAGATATTCCCGTTGTGCCGTGTTCCGGTGAATGCAACATTCCTGATGGCGAATGCTTTACGGCTCCCGTTAAGGACAGCATCAACGGCACGATTCGCTTCAACACGAAGTCACGTTATCAGGGAGTCGTGTTTGACGGAATTGAATTTGAACTAAAGGACGGACGCATAGAAAAGGCCACCTGCGCCAACGAACCCGTTCGTTTGAATCGCATTCTGGATACAGACGAGGGGGCTCGGTATATCGGTGAATGGTCGTTTGGCACCAATAACAAAGTGCTGCACCCGATGCTGGACACATTGTTCGACGAAAAAATCGGCGGCTCATTCCACTTTACTCCCGGCAACGCCTACGACGAAGCCGACAACGGCAATCGCAGCAAAGTGCACTGGGACCTTGTGCTGATTCAGCGAGCCGATTATGGGGGCGGAGAGATCTGGTTCGATGGCGAATTGATTCGCAAAGATGGAATCTTTCTTCCTGAAGACCTGGCGCCTCTGAATGTCGGTTTGCCAGGCTAGTCGCGTTTCCGAACAACTTAACAAAGTTCGGCAGGAACCTCAGCTGCCCACCGCAAAACACAGCCGCAGGTCTTGACGACTTTCGCTGCGTTCAGGTGTTTGCACAGGCTGTCAGAACTTCCGCTGCAGCGAAACACGTCTTCGAAAATCGGGTCGCCACAGGCAAAACACAAGGGCTTCGCTGCAGTGGTTTTCAGTTAACCCTGCGCGTTTCGTTTGCCAGTATTTATCAGTAATTTCCCGATCGCCGAACGCATTCTGGCCCTCCTGCGCCATCTGAATCAGGCTTCCGTTTCGGTATTGACGACAAATGGGCCAGCATCCCTCCCGAATTCCGCTGAATAATTCGTACTACGCTGAAGTTTCAGGAACGTAGGGTTTACCAGCATTAAATCCCCTAAAACACTGACTTTTAGGTTGTCGCATTTCCGATCAATGTGGCAGTGCAATCCTTACACCCTTTGTTATTGATACCGGCAGAATCATGCACAAGTGGCCTCTAGTTTCCGGCAGAACCTTGCAACATTCACCATTGTTTCGGCAGAAAAGTTACGAACTACTTCCTTCAAACGGATACATCATCAACGCAGGTCTTCACAAAGACCTGGCGTAGAAACATTTGAAAGGAAGTCGATTCATGAAGTCATTCAAGCTGGCAATGTTGGTCTGTGTCGCTGCAGTTTTCGTGTGCGGATGTTCATCTCGCCCAACGTCACGTGGTGTCAGCCATAGGTCTCAGGGGCATGTTGCCGATGCTCCATCTCGAGCTCCTGCTGTTCAATCTGCACGAATATCTCCACCGCCAGTGCCACCAGCTTACTAAGCTGTTGTTGGTCGCTGAGGCGAAGTGTTCGCGAACTCAGAGCAATTTAGTTGCTCACGCAGTTTGCGGATTAATAGCCACAGAACCGTAACGTCGATCCAAACAATCAGGGGAAGCTTTGCTGCGTCAGTCGCAGTGGAGCTTCCCCTGATACGTTTGCGTCCGTGGCGGATGCGTTAATACCGAATGTTGACCCAACGCGCGGTCGCCTGAGCGAAACCGCTGCTTGCTGGTTTAAATGCAGTAGGCAGTTCAGAAGCAGTCATGGTCCGGTTGTATTAATCGTGCATATGGTTTCGGTTTGCAGTCATTTGACGAGTAATCCAGTTCTGCAACCGGCACAAGACAGGCTGGTAAGTCCTTGGGCGCAGGCGGGGTTATCCTGTGAATGTAGGCAAATGCTAACGCCGAAGTAACCAGTGAGTGCAATCTCATCTTTGCAGGCAGGATGCCTGTGGGGATTGCGACAAGAAACTCAGTATCAAGGTGAAGGCGATGAAAAGGCTCATGGTGGGAGCCGCTGCAGCAATCCTAATGCTGCTGAACAGCGGTGCGGCGAATGCTGGTTTAGGCGGATTTTTTGGCTACTCAAGTTGCGCAACGGAATCGTGCAACGAGTGTGGCGACTTCGCAGCAGCGAAGGTGGGATGTGGCACTCAGTACCGAACGGTGCGAGATGTCGTGTGGGACCAGCAGCAGTATACCTGCATGCAAACGGTCTATGATCAGTGTACGGAGACTGTTCCGGTTTCGTGCACAAGAAATGTTTACGAAACGCACTACCGAGATCAGTGCTATACCGTATGCAAGCCGATTTACAAAACGGAATACCAATGTGTGCAGCATCAGGTATGCAAGCCAGTCATTACGACCTGCTGGAAAACCGTCAGCTGCAACGTTCGCAAGCCGGTCTACAACACCTGCTATCGCGACGTTTGTTACACGGTGTGCAAGCCTGTATACAAAACGTGCTACCGTCAGGTGTGCTATAACGTCTGCAAGCCATGCTACAAAACGTGCTATCGTGACGTTTGCTGTACTCAGTACCGTACAGAAACCAAGACCTGCTATCGCGACGTGTGCTACACCGTCATGAAGCCGGTCACCACAAATCGCACCGTTGATGTGCAAAGTGGTCGCTGGGAAACCTATACAAAGTCGGTTCCCGGCCCAATGGTTGAAAAGTGCGTTCCCGATCCATGCAACCCATGCTGCATGAAGAAGATCTGCTGCCCAGGACCTTGCCAGACAATCTGCTGCAAGCGATGGGTGCCATGCACTGTTCAGAAGCAGATTTGCTGCACAACAATGGTTCCTGAAGTCTGCCACCGCAAGGTTCCTTACACAACCTGCTGCCAGATTCCATACACCATTACAAAGAAGGTTCCTTATACAACCTGCAGCTTTACCACGGAAACTCGTACAAAGCAGATTCCTTACACAACCTGCAGCACAATCAAGCAGCAGTGCACAAAGAAGGTTCCTTACACAACCTGCACATGGGAAAACACCTGCGTTACCAAGCGAATTCCTTACACCAAGTGCCACATGGAAACACGTTGTGTAACCAAGCGAATTCCTCGCACAACATGTCACATGGTTCAGCAAACATGCACCAAGCGAATTCCTTACACAACCTGCCGTCAGGTTTGTGAAACCAAAATGGTAACGAAGACCAAGTGTGTTCCTCGTCAGGTACCAGTCTGCAAGACTCGCTGCGTGCCACGAGTTGTCTGCCGACAGGTTCCGGTTTGCGGTGATTCATGTGGCGACAGCTGTGGTTCAGCCGTTTGCAATCCATCCTGTGTGGCTCCAGCCCAGGTTGCTCCTGGCTGCAGTGCACCAGCTGGATGCAACTAACAAGGGCTTTGCCCTGGCCCCGATGGCGTGGCAGGCGGGAAAAATTGGGACGTTCTAACCGCCGAGCCGCGACGTTGTAGCTACGAGGGCTTGACTTAGTGTTTACAAGTTCGCTGCAACAAGTTGTTTAAAAAGACTGCCGGTTAATCGCACCACCACCTAAGGCTTCATCGCCTTGCCGAGGGGAGTTCACAAGACGTGAACTCCCCTTTTTCGTTTGCGTCTTGCCTCGTGGCTTGGGCAAGCTGGCGAACGTACCAAGCGTGGAAGCCGCCGCTGAATTTGCAATTTTCATTTTTCGTTTTCCATTATTCAATAATCATTGACCCGCCAAGCGCCCCGTTCGAACAGCCGCGCTGCCGCTCATGGCGAGGTTCGAAATCCTGGCGACTCCAGCTACCAAGTCCCAACCAGCTGTGCCCCTTGCCTACCACAACCGGTCAACACGCTGGACATTCGTTACCGACTTTGTTCCGATCGTGCTTTCCGGCAGACAGATGACAAATGAAAAATGAAGAGTCAGCACATGCACCAGCGTTTCATTCTATTCGCCATTCTCACGTTTCTGCCTGTTTCTACGATTGCCGGACAAACGGCTCGACAATCGCAGTCGCCGAACATTGTGGTGATCTTCTGCGACAATCTGGGTTATGGAGACATTGAACCGTTTGGTTCCACCCTGCATCGCACTCCACACTTAAACCAAATGGCGGCGGAAGGCTGTCGGTTTACGCATTTCTATGTCAGTTCCGGAGTCTGTACGCCGTCGCGAGCATCGCTGTTGACCGGCTGCTACGCTCAGCGAATTGGCATGCACCAAAACCCTCGCGATGGCCACGTGCTTAGGCCGGTTTCTGCATACGGACTGGCGACCAGCGAAACCACAATCGCCGAAGTGCTGCGGAAAGCTGGATATGCCACTTCAATTTTTGGCAAATGGCATCTGGGCGATCAGCCGGAATTTCTGCCGAACAACCAGGGGTTCGATCTGTTCTTTGGAATTCCGTACAGCGACGACATGACTCGCGAGGTCGGACAACGGCTGGCTGAACGTCTTCAGGGAAATCAGTGGCCCGAACTTCCTCTGATGCGAAACGCGACAGTCATTGAAGCACCCGTCGATCGCAACCTGTTAACAAAGCGTTGCACCGAAGAAGCGTGTAAGTTTATTCAAGACAATCACGACCGTCCGTTCTTCGTCTATTTTGCTCAACCAATGCCAGGCAGTACGGCCGCTCCGTTTTCAAGTCCGGAATTCCGCGGGAAAAGCAAAAACGGGCCATGGGGAGATTCCATCGAAGAAATTGACTGGTCCACCGGGCAGATTCTGAAAACACTGATCAAGCTAAACATCGACGACAACACGCTGGTTGTCTGGCTGTCTGATAACGGCGCCCCCTTGGCAAGCGACAGGTCGTCTCTGGCCCGCGGCAGCAACCTGCCTTTGCATGGTCGAGGCTACACGACTTCTGAAGGAGCGTTCCGAAGCCCGACGATTATGCGGTGGCCAGGGCACGTCAAACCGAATAGCGTTTGCAGTCAGCTGGCAACCACCATGGACCTGCTTCCCACGTTTGCGGCTCTGACGGGAGTCGCTCCGCCAAAGGAAATTGACGGCTATGACATTCGTCCGTTGATTTTGGGCAGCGATGGCGCAACAACACCGTATGAAGCGTTTTTCTATTATTACCGAGATCAGTTGCAAGCCGTCCGCAGTGGCGACTGGAAGCTGTTTATTCCGCTGGACACATTCGAACGTCATCCTCACTTTACGCCCGCAAACAGCAGTAAGCCGCTGTTGTTTAACGTGGTGACCGACATCAGCAGCGAGCACAACGTGGCGGCCGACCACCCGGAAATCGTTGCCAGGCTTTCCCGGCTTGCGGCCAGGGCGATGGCTGAACTTGGTGACCACAATCGGACTGGTCATGGCCAACGTCCAACTGGAAAAATCACAGGCAAGCCTAAGCCGCTGTTGTTGCCATAGATACCGCCATTCGCTCATGCAGAAAGTCTGGCACTTGAAGACTCACAACCTTGACTGATTGACGGGGGCCTGAGGAATCCTGCCGCTGGCTTTCTGGTGCAGCAACGGGCGAAGATACCTGATCGCAGCGGCAGCGGCTGGGTCATCGGCCAGACTGGCAGCCCCCGCAAGATTATTGAATTCCATGGGGTCGGCAAAGTGGTCGTAGAGTTCGGTGCCAGCCGCTCCTTCTGCCCATTCTGTGTAGCGCCAGCGCTCTGAACGAATGCTGCACCCCATTATCATGCTGTCCAGTCGGTCGTCCTGAGGTCGCAGCACCTGAGTCACCGCAGTGCTGCCCCATTTCTGCAGTGGATTGCTCAACAACGGCCTGAGGCTTTGGCCTTCCAGATCAGCTGGCGGCGTGATTCCTGCAAGTGCTGCAATTGTGGGATAGATGTCGACGAACTCAACGATGCGGCGGCAACATTGTCCGTTACCGGAAGCGGCAGGGCTGCGGATGATCAGCGGCGATTTCGCACATTGTTCAAACAGAGTTCGCTTTTGCCAGATGCCGTGATGTTCGCCCAGGTGGTATCCATGATCGCTCCAGAAAACCACGATCGTGTTATTCGACAGTTGCAATTTGTCCAACGCATCCAGCAGTCGTCCTACCTGAGCATCCACGAAGCTGACGCAGGCGTAGTAGGCCTGTAACGCTTTCAGCAGCACGGGTTCCGGCAGGTTGTAATTGGGAATTGGGCAGTTGTGAGCAAACGCGGCTGTGGGAATGTCGTCGCGATCGCCATCCGGAGCATACGGCAAACGCAGTGAGTTGATCGGGTATAGGTCGAAGTATTTCTTCGGTGCCACGTAGGGCGTGTGAGGTCGAAAAAAACCAACTGCCAGAAAAAACGGCCTGCCGGAATTTTGCTGCATCAGCGTAATCGCTTCTGTCGCAATCATGCCGTCGGTTTGTTCTTCATCAGTTCCATCCGCTTTCAGCCAGCTTAAGGCAGCACTGATTTTCCGGTGAGGTTCTGCGTTTGTGATTTTGGCTTCATCATGTTTGTCACGTCCCAGAGGATTAACGGTTTTATTCCACGAGACTGGATCATCAAAGCCGTCGGTGCCGATCGCCGCAGGAACGTTATAGTGATAGATCTTTCCGACTCGCGCAGCAAAATACCCATTCTGTTGAAATGCCTGCGGCAGAGTGACCACGGCGGGTTTTTCGTCGCGAAAATGTCGATCCAGATCGTACACCTGAATCGTATCCGGCCGCAGTCCCGTCATCACACTGGCTCGAGTTGGGTTGCACAGCGGCAGCTGGTTATAGGCGTTTAGAAAGCAAACGCCCGATGCCGCCAGTCGGTCGATGTTTGGTGTTTGGGCAATAACGTCGCCATAACAGCCCAGCGTTGATGCAAGATCATCAACGGCAATGAACAGCACATTGGGAGTTTGTGGAAGCGGTTCGGCTGCCATCAATGTGACGCTTGAACAAACATACGCCAGCAACGCCAACGACGCGAAAAGACGGCGGAAGCCAACGGAACCGCGTTTTGGAGTGTGTAAAGCAAAGGTCAATTGTTGCTGGTGTCGCCGGTTCAAGATAGTCTCCACAACGTTGCGGGTGTGCATGGGTGTTGTAAGCGTATCATGAGCGATTGGCGCATCGCTGGCAATCGGGCGAAAGCGGCTGCCGCTGTCACTCCCCCCAGTGATCGTAGAGCCGGTTCCTACCGGCCAACTCGTACTCGCAGTATGCGAACACGCAACCCACGACCAGTCCCAAAGGCACGGCAGATGGCCCAAATACAGCAGGAAACCCAATCGTCCAGCTTGAGGCTGACGTGAACGCGGTGTTCGCTCGCAGCAAACATGCACAGCAGGCCGAAAAGCCTGCTTCGCCTCTACAAGGTCAGTGTAGTGGAGTAAAGCAGCTAAGGCCTTAAATGGCTACGACAGGACTGTTTCTCGTTCGTCAGTGCCTTCCACGGTATCGAAGATGATGGTGTCTTCGTTGTGGTTGATCGCTTGAGAAGGGCTGTCAGGTCGGACGTCCGACGGAATGTCAGATTCGGTGTCGCGAGGCATGGTCGATGCGATGCAGTCCAGTGGTTTTGGCTGGTGTTTTTCCCACCATTTTTCGGCAGACTTCCAGTTCCACATGTCGAAGCATTCGCAGTATTCAAGATCTTCCAGCAATTGGCGAGCTGATCCGTAGCGAAGGCCAGGATCCCGTTGCAGACAGCGAAGAATGATGGCCGCCAGATCGTCCGGAACGTCGACTCCAATTTCCTTAAACGTCGGTACCTTGCCAGTGGCGTGAGCCACAATCAGCATGATTGGGTTTTCATCCACAAACGGCGGGCGACCTGTGAGCAGAAAATAGGCCACGCATCCCAAAGAATAAAGGTCGCCGCGAGCATCGGGAGAAAGCCCCACGGCCTGCTCGGGACACATGTACGACGGCGAACCTCGCAACTTTTTATTGACGTTACGAATCTGAATCGGTTCGTTGGTAACCGCCTGTACCAAACCGAAGTCCAGCAACTTGGCGACGTCGAAAGAGCGTCCGCGTTCCGTGAGAAAAATGTTGCTGGGCTTGATGTCGCGATGAACCAGGCCAGCACAATCTGCTTCGTACAACGCATCGCAGATTTGCTTTAGTATATAGACAACGCGTTCGGGTTCCATTGGGCCATACTGTTGCACAAAGTCGCTCAGGTTGACTCCCGAGAGATATTCCATCACATAATAAAAGCGGCCATCGTCTGCTGTGCCGTAGTCGTAAACTTCAACGGTGTTCCAGTGAGTCAGTTGAGCGGTCGCTTTCGCTTCCTGTTCAAAGCTGCATCTCATTTCTGTGTCGCGAGCCTGTTCCGGGTGAATCAACTTAATCGCGCACTGACGTTTCATGAGTTGGTGTTCTGCAAGAAACACTTCACCCATGCCGCCCGATCCCAGCTTGCCCAACAGAACATATGGCCCCAGCGTTTCAAGATGCGGAGCTTCCTGTCGGACCATCCAGTATGCTCGAAACGCTGCTCGAACAATCAACAGCGTTGGGACCAGTAGGCCGATCGCCAGATAGTTGGCAACGCTGGTTCCTTCAGGAAAAGACGAACGCACGCCGGGAAATGCGATAATCGCAAGCAGGTTCACAACGGCGATTAAGATTGCCGCCATCGCAACAGCAGATACTCTGCGGCGATGTTCCCATGCAATTTTCGCAGGTGCCGTGGAACTCACATGCTGACCGGAACGGACAGAAACTCTGTCGCCGGAAATTTGTTCTTGCATGTTGGTTGAGTTTACCGGCGTCATCTTAGGTGGATCGGAGGGCCGTCTTGATACTTCAGGTTCGTCTGGCAATTGCAAACCTCAAAGGATGTACTTAGCTGGACGATAGCTCTGGCATGACGTCAGAATCGGATCGGTTTGGAAAAATAGGGGAAATTTGCAAGTCCGGAAGACGTCAAAACCGGCCTCAACCAACCTGGTAGTGTTTCACTCCCCCTGGCAATCTGCTGCAGATGCCGAATTTTCCGACTCTGTGGCCAAACGATTTCGTACTTGTCAACATACGACCAGTCAACGTTCAGCAGCGGGAGTTTGCTTCTGCCCGATGTTCGGCCTTTCCAGTATTCGCCCTCTGAATTATGCAGAACGCCGTTCGCGTTCCCGTTTGCAATAAGCCAGCCCTGTACTGGCTCAGTCCTCAACACAATCACACCGCCTGCCTGCCTGAAAAAGTCGCCCGCCATGATTAAAGTGACCTTTAGCGCACTGCTGCTATCAGCAGTCTTCTGTCAGACAGTTATGTCTCAGAATGACACTCATCACCACGATGAGGATCACAACCACACTCACTTCGTCGACACGTTTCAGCGGCAGCAGCTGACGGATGTGTACTTTTCGGAAGGTGCGTCGGCAGGAGACATCGACGGAGATGGCGTCGCCGACGTTGTCTACGGCCCATACTGGTTCAAGGGGCCGGAGTTCACCGCAAAGCGAGAAATCTATCCGGCTGTTCCTCAGAATCGAAACGGCTATGCGGACAATTTCTTCAGCTGGGTGTACGACTTCGATTCTGATGGCAACAACGACATTCTAACCGTCGTCTTCCCCGGAAAGCCTGGCTATGTTTATCGAAACCCCGGCAAAGCGGATCTGGATAACCTGTGGGAAAGGATCGAAATCCTCGACTCAGTTTCGAACGAATCGCCTCAATTTACCGACATCAACGGCGACGGAAAGCCGGAACTCATCTGCACTCGCCACGGACATTATGGCTTCGCGCAGTTTGACCCCGCAGTTCCGTTTCAAGCGTGGAAGTTCAGCAGCATCTCGGGTGATGTGGCTCCCAAACCGTTTGGCCACGGACTGGGTGTCGGAGATGTCAACAACGACGGTCGCATGGACATGATTGCTCGCAACGGCTGGTTTGCTCAGCCTGTTGAGTACGCTGCCAACGAAGACTGGCCGTTTCACGCTGTCGAGTTCGCTCCGGCCAGTTCCGACATGTTCGCCTACGACGTCGATGGCGATGGCGACAACGATATCATCACCAGTTTGAGTGCTCACGATTACGGCCTTGCATGGTACGAAAGCAGTCCCGGCGACAACGGGATTCCCGCGTTCGAACAGCACCTGATTATGGGTCGCGAAAAGTCAGATAATTCATACGGAGTTCTGTTTACCGAACCTCACGCCGTGCAAATGGCCGACATGAACGGCGACGGTCTGCTGGATATCGTCACGGGCAAAACGTACTGGTCGCATCACACGCAAAGTCCGCTGTGGGACGCGGGAGCTGTCGTTTACTGGTTCGAACTTCATCGCGACGAACCTGGCAAGGTAGACTTTGTGCCTCGCAAAGCCGATGGCGAAAGCGGAATCGGTCGAGGCCTTTTCGTGGCCGACATCAACGGCGACAATCTGCCCGACATCGTCACCGGCGGCATGAAGGGAGCTCACGTTCTGACGCACGTTCGCAAAGAAGTCAGCCCCGCCGAATACGATCTTGCTCAGCCTCGCAAACGTCAACCCATGGCCGAAGGTTTGCCACCCATCGAAGCAGCCGCTCACATGACGGTGCCACCCGGCTTCAAAGTCGAACTGGCCGCTGGCGAACCAATGGTCCATCAACCTATCGCCATGTGCTTCGACCACAAAGGGCGACTGTGGGTCGCTGAAGGTCACACGTATCCCAACCGAGCGCCTCAGGGCGAAGGCAAAGACCGCATCGTGATTTTCGAAGACACCACCGGCGACGGCCTATTCGATAAATCGAAAACCTTCATCGAAGGCCTTAACCTGGTCAGCGGGCTGGAAGTTGGTTTCGGCGGAGTCTATGTCGGCGCTGCCCCGTACCTGATGTTCATTCCAGATGCCGACGGTGATGATTCGCCTGACATGCCGGGAGCCCCGGCGGGCGATGGCGTGGGGCGACGGGTTTCTGCTAATGACGGTGCAAACGCCGAGTTCGCGGAACAGCGGCAGTCTACGGCGGAGGTTTGGAAAACGCAGCTGGAATTGGTGCAATTCCCGAAGGATGTTCCTCCCGGAGCCACTGTCCTATGTGACGGCTTCGGCTGGCATGATACCCATGAAACACTAAACGCATTCATCTGGGGGCCGGACGGCTGGTTGTATGGTTGCCACGGAGTATTCACTCATTCCAATGTCGGCAAGCCGGGAACTCCGGACGCCGAACGGCAAGGTCTAAACGCGGGCGTCTGGCGGTATCATCCGGTCCGACATGAATTTGAAGTGTTTGCTCACGGAACCAGCAATCCCTGGGGAGTTGACTTCAACGATCACGGCCAGGCGTTCATTTCTGCGTGCGTGATTCCTCATTTGTGGCACATGGTTCAGGGAGGACGCTATCACCGCCAGGGCGGCCAGCACTTCAACAAACACACTTACGACGACATCAAAACCATCGCCGACCACGCTCATTACGTCGGCAACATTCGCGACCATGCCTGGTGGGGACACGAACCCAAAGCAGCGGGTGGCACCGACGCCGCTGGTGGTGGCCACGCTCATGCGGGAGCCATGATTTATCTGGGTAATCAATGGCCAGCCGAATACCGCAACAAGATGTTCTTTAACAACATCCACGGCAACCGCATCAACATGGAAATGCTGGAAAAGATCGAAGGCGAATCCGGCTACGTCGGCCGTCACGGCGACGATTTCATGTTCGCCAATGATCACTACTACCGAGGCATCAATCTTCGCTACGGCCCGGACGGCAGCGTCTACGTGATTGACTGGTACGACAAAAACGCGTGCCACCGAACCAACCCGGAAATCTGGGACCGCAGCAACGGGCGGATTTACCGAATTAGCTATCAGCAGTCAGGGCAGGAAGTCGCTTCGACTGCAGCCGGGCAACTTGAGACAATCGTCATCGACACTCTGATTGCGGAAATGGAGAATCCGAACGAGTGGAATGTCCGGATGGCTCGCAAAGGGCTGATGGAATTGCAGGCATCTGGCAAAAAGCTGACTGCAGCTCAATTGCAAACACTCCGGAACAACGCGTCAAATAAGGCTAAGCCTGTTGACCGTCGCCTGCGCAGCTTGTGGACACTCGGAGCATTGCAACTTATAGACGACGAGTTTGCCGCTGAGTTGTTGTATGACAAAGAAGCGATGATCCGAGCATGGACCATTCAACTGCTGATGGAACGCAATGAACCAACCGCTGGGCAGCTCAGGAAAATGCAAGAACTGGCGATGGACGATCAGTCCGCTGTCGTTCGTATGTACCTCGCTTCCGCCCTGCAACGTTTGCCGCTGGAACAACGCTGGAGTATCGCGGGTGCTCTTGCTCAGCGAGCCGAAGATGCGGACGATCATAACATTCCGCTGCTGCTGTGGTACGGCATTGAGCCGCTTGTGGTTGAAGACACGCCGATGGCGATGGAATTGGCTGCGGTAACGAAGATCCCATTGCTGCGGAAGTACATTGTGCGTCGAGCGTCCGCGCAGAATGAAACGATCGGCCCGGTTGTCGCCGCACTGAATACAGCAACTGCGGAGACTCAGCTGGAATTTCTGGACGAAATGCTGGCCGCGTTTGAAGGCCGAGTTGCCATTCCGATGCCCGATGCATGGCTGGCGGCTTACGAAAAGCTGTCCACCAGCGGCAATGAAGCGTTGCAGGATAAGGCCAATCAGCTGGCAATCATCTTTGGTGATCAGCGAGTCTTTCCGTTGATGAGAAACCTGCTGGCCGATGCGAGTCAGGATATCAAACGCCGTCAACAGGCGTTGAACGTGCTGGTTAGAGGCCAGGACAAAGCGTCGTCCGCGGTGTTGCTGGCAGATTCTGTACTCAACAACGCCGAACTTCAGGGGCCAGCCGTTAGAGCTCTTAGTACGCTTGGCGGGGAATCCGTCGCTCAAGTGCTGCTGGCCAGTTATTCAAAGTTCCCGGCTGCTATCCGCAACGATGTCATCAGCACATTGGTGTCACGTCCCGATTGGACAACCGCCCTGCTTAAGGCAATCGGCAGCAAAGCGGTGCCCAGTTCCGATTTGGGAGCGTACCATGTGAGGCAGGTTCTGGCCTTCAAAAATGATTCCATCAACGAACTGTTGAAGACGCACTGGGGCGAAATTCGCGAAACCAGCGGCGACCGCAAACAGCAGATGGCCGAATGGAAGCAAGTGCTGAATCCGGAATTTATGGCGAAGGCTCATCCGGGCAATGGTCGCCGAGTCTTCAGCAAGACGTGTCAGAACTGCCACAAACTGTTCGGCACCGGCGGCGAAATTGGTCCGGATATCACCGGTTCAAATCGAGCCAACCTGGATTACATTCTGGAAAACGCACTTGATCCCAGCGCCGTCGTGGGACGCAGTTACCAAATGACAGTGGTCGCGTTGGAAAGCGGTCGAGTTGTCAGCGGATTGCTGAAAAACGAATCGGACAGTGCCATCACCATTCAAACCATCAACGACACGGTCGTGGTTCCGAAAAGCGAAATCGAAGAACGCAGCCTGTCCGATGTTTCGATGATGCCCGAACGACAGTTTGACGCTTTAAGCAAAACAGACGTTCGCGATTTAATTGCGTATCTGGCCAGCCCCAATCAGGTTACCATGTCCGGCCCGGCTCCGGTTCTGGAAAAAGACGGCAAAGTTGCCGGAGCACTGGAAGGCGAAAACGCGAAGATCGTTGAAAAGACGGATGGCACAAGTCGCAATCAGGGAATGGGTGGCTTTTCGAAGGGCGTGTGGAGCGGCAAAGATCAACTCTGGTGGACCGGCGGCAAGCCCGGCAGCCGCCTGGCTGTCGAAATAACGGTTCCCGAAGATGGTGTTTACACGGTAGAAACCGCGTTCACGATGGCTCCGGATTACGCCATCATCAAACTGTCTATCGACGATCAGATTATCGATTCGGGCCTGGACCTGTTCAACGCCCCCGATGTGATCTCAACCGGAGTGTTGTCGTATCCGTCGGTCAAGCTGACCAAAGGCGTTCACCGCTTCACGATGGAAGTGACGGGAGCCAACCCGAAAGCGGTGAAGACGTATATGGTTGGCCTGGACTTTGTGAAGTTGGTGGCTGAGTAGGGTTGCCGGTAACGCCGCGAAGGGTTTCGCGTTGGGAAGGTGAAGTCGTTTAACCCGTGATCTGCGACCTCGGGGGTAACATTGAAATTATCTGCCCGGCGATCGGCGTTGGCGTGAGCCCAACGCCGTGAAGAGTTTTGAAAAGCAAAAACACTGTTTGAACTGGAGAAGAGGCAGTCATGCCGAATGGGCGTCAGTCACGAAGTGACGTTAGGTAGTAGCCACGGGCGCGAGCCCGTGGTTCGCAAAAAGCCAGACGGAAAGTCCCGAAGGGACGGTAGGCGTATCACTTTGCGTTGTTGTCTGTCGTCCTTTCAGGACTGAAAACGACTGTCGAATGCTGTTCCACGGGCTCGCGCCCGTGGCTATCACCTACCGTCACTTCGTGACTTAACCGCATCCAAACTCCAGCCCGCGATCTTTCGCTTTATCTCAATGTTTATCCGCTCAAAAATCCCTTAACGGCGTTGGCGTGAGCCCTCCGAGCACCACAGCTATGGCAATACGCTCCGCAATATTCCGTATTGCGGACTGCCTGTCGAACAGGCTGGCTTTGTTCGCATTCGCGTGACGGGCGGTTGACGGGTAGGCGGGAATACAATTGACACCGCCTTTGGATGGCGGGATTTCCAGGGCAGGCTTTGTTCTTTGAAGCAAGTTGTTATTGTTCGGCTGCAGTTTGCCTTCATCACAGATCCTGGACGATCACGCAGCAGGTTTTTCAATGTCTTCGGACGACGCATCTTCAGTTGCCAGGCCAATAGCGGATTCCGCCAGCGCAGAAGTTCGCACAAGTTTGCGATACCGCGTCACGTCTGCAAGTTTGGCCTTTGTCACCTGGGGATCGTGGGCCTACTTCGTGAATTCTCAGGCACACGTAGCGGGCAAGGCCAGTCCCCTGGTGTCAGCCATAATTCATGGAGCTGGAAGCTGCATGGTGACACTTATCATGATGCAATCTGTGACGTGGCTGTACCAGAAATTTCAGCATCACCGCTTCAGGTTGTTTATTCCGGCGGCCATCACAACCAGCGTGACGGCCAGTTGCATGACGACCGCTCATTACCTTGCCGAAACCGCCAACCTGCCCGCGACGATCATTCCGGGGGTTGTTGTGGCTTTCTGTTTTAACGTCGTCACCGCCATGAATCTGCAGCAACAACAAACCCGCGTGGCAAGCAATTCGTAGAATCTGCGCCAGTGCTTGTCGGGGTATCCGGCCATACTCGGCGAAACAAGCGGACCAGACGCCCCGCCCGCCTGGTGGCTCACCCGCTTTACCCGCCACTGCCCTGTTTCTAACCGTTCTAAGAACAGTTTTTTGTGAGGAGAGCCTGGAAGGCTCCGTCGCTGGGGCCGGGCAGTTGCAGTTGGTGTTTGAGGCATTTGAGGCCGGGGACGGTTTGTGTGAGTTGTCCGATCAGGAGGTTGGTTTCTTCCGGTTCGATGCTGCAGGTGGAATACACGATGCGTCCACCAGGGCGGATGGCGTTGAAGGCGGTGAGCAGCAGGCGAGTTTGCAGCAGAGCCAGTTCGTTCATTTCGTCTTCACGAAAACGCCAGCGAGCTTCGGGGCGGCGTGATAGAACTCCGGTGTTGGAACACGGAACGTCTACTAACGCTGCGTCGAATTCACCTTCGGGCACATCGCTGCCGTAGCGGTCGATGAGGCGTGGTTCGATGCTGGTAAGTTTCAGTCGTTCTACGCTTTCGAAAATGCGTTGCAGGCGAGATTCTGAAACGTCGCAGGCGACGATGTGAGCTTTGTCGCCGGAGAGTTCTGCCATTTGAGTCGACTTGCCTCCAGGAGCGGCGCACAGGTCGATAATTTTTTCACCGGTAACGGGAGCCAGAAGTTCGGCGGCGTGCATGGCGGAATCGTCCTGCACGGACCACCAGCCTTCGTTGTATCCAGGCAGGCCGGTAAGCTTTGAGGCGTGGCTGATTCGCAGCGACCAGTCGTTTTCGCCTGGTTTTACGACAACTCCCGCTTCTTCCAGAGCGGATTGTACGGTGCTGACGGTGGTCACCAGTCGGTTCACTCGCAACACGGTCACTGGCACATCGATGCTGTGAAAGCAGGCCTTAAACAGTTCGGCTCGGGTCATGCGACCCGCCCAGCGTCGAGACAGGCTGCGGGGCAGCGAGAAGGCGTTGCCGATGTAATCAACGGTGTCGGTGCTGGGATTCGGCAGAATTTCTTTGTTGACTTTGCGGTACGAATGTTCCGAAATCGGGATCGAATCGGTGGACGGTTCGTTGGTGTAATCTTCAGTCAGCAGACGAGCGACGTTGCGTAGAACTCCGTTGGCGAATCCGCACCAGCGACCCTGGCCAGCGGTTTTGGCAAGTTCCACAATGGTGTCGACGGCGGCATGATCGGGTGTGCGAGAAAACACAAGTTGGTACGTTCCGAGTTGCAGCAGAGTCCACAGGTCGGATTCGACGTTGGATCGAGGTCGTGAAATCTGAGATTCCAGAATGGTGTCCACGGTGCGTCGGCGGCGAATGACACCAGAACACAGGTCAACCGCCAGGCCACGTTCCTGCGGCGACAGTTTGTGGCTCATGTCCGCGTCGCTCAGAATTTCGGCAAGAAATCGTCCGGTCGCGTCAAACTGCTGAACGGCATGCCATGCCAGCATGCGACCGTTTGTGAAATTGTCCAGAGCCAGGGATTCGGCCGCAACAGCAGCATCGGGACGTTTGCGACGAGGACTTCGATTGGAATACGGCATCTGGAACTTCTGTGGTAACTTGCGATTTACAGCTGACAACACGATCTCACAGATAGCCATGGCCACTTGGCGAGATCCAGCAGGGTGATGACGCTACACAGGTTATTCACAGAACGCCGCAACTTCTCGCAACTTTTCCAGGTTACGTCAAACTTCGGACAGATTGTGTCGGCGATTGGAATTGAAGGCGGTTTACGAAAGATTGTGCACGCAGGATCGACGCAGGAAATCAGGCGCAGCGTGGGAATGATGGTCGGGAGGCCGCTTCAGCGTTGGGTAAGCGGGCAACGTCCGGCAAAACCGTTTTTGCCCCCGCAACGGCTAATTCTGAAACTCCATTCGGACGCGGCAAATTCATCTGTGCAAATCTGTGTTTGATCTGTGGCGAAAACGACTACAGCTGACGTTCTGTCGTCCAGCATCTTTTATTCGTTTCCGCGGCCATGCATTGGTGAGATTTATGGCCACAGATGATACACGGATGACAAGTTTCAGTAGACAGGCAACCTCGGGTTAAAACGCTTGTCGTTGCCGACAACGACTTTGATGGGCACCAGCAAATAGGTTGGCTGTTTTGTTTGCAGATCACAAGGAAGCTCCGACATGGTCTCGCACACCAAACTGCCGGGCCGATGGCCCTCTGTACGAGGACTAAACCACAGGCCCAGCCCTTCAGGCTGGGCCAGGTAAACTGCTGGGCCTTTGGCCCGATTTCACTGGTCAAATATTTGGCGGGCAATGACACGTCGGCGGTCCGAAAACACACTCCGCTATCCACTATCCGAGCGAAACTCTTGAAGGCTATGATCTTTCAAAACATCCTTCGCAGGAAATCTAATTCAGGATTCTATTTCGGGACAATTCCTTTGCCCCGGTTTCTGCGGATGAGAAAAAAACGAGACTCGAGACTAACGCCATGCGGCTGATTCAGACTTGGCACTGTCCAACTAAGTTGGGTTACAGGCCTGCTACTAAAAAGCCGTCGCCTTTGCCTAACTGGCCGCCAATCAGATAGCCTCCATCCTGTTCGATTTGCCATAAAGCCGAACCGGTGATGGTGCGAGTTGTTCCGCGATGCATCCAGCGAAACGAAAACGGTTCGTCGACAAATCCGGGAGCGTCGCAACGGATGGAAATTCCGCTGTGGCTATAGTTGGAAATCACAGCAGCAGCGTCCAGAACGTTTTCTCCCCAGCTGATCTGCCCGTGAATTCGACAGCGATAGCGTTCTGTCTGACGTCGCATGTCGATATAGTTCTTCGCCAGAATGTTCGGCAGCGGTTGTTGAGTAAACAGGCCGACTTCGTGATTTTTTCCACGCATGTCCGTCCAGTGGACGATGCCTTTTACGGATGCGACTTCGTCAGAATCGGGCACTTCCAGATCGATGCTGACCAGTTCGCCAATTTCCGGCTTCGCATCCATACAAAGTCTTAGATCGACTGCAGTAATTGCCATGATAACTGCCGGAATTCCAGCATGGTTTTCCGTTGTGACTGTGGCAGTAGGAATGGCAACGTCCATTAGTTTTACTCGGCTGCTAATACGGTTGATTCGATGTTTGGCATTCGAAAGCTTCATGGCAACGGCCCGCCCTGGAGAATGTGAAGTCCACGTGTTGCTGCTTGAGATGCATTGGTCCTGCGAAAACAGAAATCACATTGAAACTCACCTTTGAAAACTGCCTTCACGAACAATTTGCCTGTTGAGACGTTCTGGTGGATGTCCGCGCAAAGTGTTCTGTTTCGGTCATCGAGCCACTACTAGGGCTCTTGCGTCAATTTTTTGGCCATAGGGAAAACAGCGCGAGTATTGCGGGGATTACTGAGCGGATTATGCCGGGGGAGACATGTGGCAATTCCCCACCGACGTCTGCCGCATGGATCGGGCATCGTCTAACCCGGCGCTTAGAGCAGCTCACGTTGGCAGGCTTTCCAATATGAGCAATCATTGGTGTTCCACCAGATCAGCCGTGTTCGAATATGCGAACCTGCTGCTTCCGGGCGTGTCCTGAAGGCCATCTAAGCTGCGTACAGATTTAGAGTCTCGTGCACGGCGCATTGATAATTTTGTAGCGACAACGGAGCGGTTCGGCGGTTCGAACTTTCCATGTCGTTCCGCAAGTCACGCCACCGGGGCAAGGGCGAAGCTGTTGTTAGAAGTCTGGTGGCGGCTTCAACCAGTTTCGTTTGCCGCGTCTGCGGTGAATTATTGCTGAATTCGGCCTGAAAAGGACGTTTCCAGCCATGTCAGCAAAGTCTTACGGCATTGTCGGTTCTGGCTTAACGTGTTGTTAACGCTGTGGCTGGCAAGTCGTTTATGCAGTTTGTAGTGTATTGGTGCTGCACGTCGGCTTGTGGAGCCGAAGGTGGGGGTTCAATTCCCCTCAAACTGCCTCCATTCAAGCAAATGTTTGAACAGACGTTCAGCAAAATTCAGCTGCTAACAGCTTTAATCCTTGCGAACGGCTTCAAACGGGAAGGGACAGGATTAGTGGTTACTTCAGTTCTTCAAAGACCGACTTTGGTTCTTAACCGAAACTGGCAGGCCGTCGGAGTGGCCACCGTTTCGCGTTCACTGGTCAAGGTGTGGAGCGAATCGGCTCGCATTGTCGACCCCTCAGACTTTCAGCAATACGACTGGGAAGACTGGTCGCAACTGACACCATCCGCCGACGAACCGTGCATTCAGACACAATGGATGAAGCTGCGCGTTCCGGAAGTGATTGCTCTTACCAAATACGATCGCATGCCCGCCAACGTGGTGGCGTTCAGTCGGCGAAACGTGTTCAAGCGTGACCAGTTTATGTGTCAGTATTGCGGATGCCGACCTGGCAGCGAAGAACTGACGATCGATCACGTTCTTCCGCGAGCACAGGGTGGCACCTCAACCTGGTCGAACTGCGTGCTGGCGTGCGTGGAATGCAATCATCGCAAAGCCAATCGTACTCCGGAACGAGCCGGAATGCCGCTGAAACGCAAGCCCGTCCGCCCACTGTGGAACCCGTCGTATGCTCGGTTTGGTGTGCGGCTGGAAAGCTGGTCAAAGTTTGTCAGCGACGCGTACTGGAACATCGACCTTGAAGAATAAGGTTGGCCACGACTTGGTGCTGCAGAACCACACCAGTGCTCTGCCTGACGTCGTCGAGCGGCTGTGATAAATTCTAAGCCACTGGTGACGTGGGGCAGAGCAAAGTAGGCCGGATCAAGCGTGCGACGGGTGCCGGATCGGTGCGAACCTTGTCTGAAACTTGTTGTTCGCTGAATGCTTCGATGCAATGGTGATCGCATGCGCAGCACCGGCAAGTTGACGGTTCGCCTGGTCCGGCCTACCTACTTCTAATAGGCCAGTCGCAACACGCGATACCGGGCTCGCAGCTAACGACTACCCGAGCGGGCTTCACACCCACTAACTAATAAAACAGAGCCAGTTTACTCCGTAAAAAAACCATGTTGTACGCCGGTGAATCAGGGTGAACCGTACCATGCGTCAAACAGTTGCCCTGCATCGACAGAAACAATGCCAGGCTGCTGGCGAAGCCACGAGACGACGTGGTCGCGGTGTTCTGTGGTTGTGGTCCCGCGACCGAAGATTTCAACGACACCGGACCAATGAACGTCACCACCGCCGCCGAATTGCAAGCCGACGGTTTCGATCATGTCGATAAACCTATCAAGCAATGCATTGCGTTCGAGAGTGGTTAACGCTTTGGCCATCGTGAACTCGACGGGGAAGCAGTCCTCGCGAAACTCACCGCGTCGTAGCAGCAATTCCCGTCGGCATGTGAAAGTGTTGAAAACGGGGTGTTTTTTGGAG
>CALFSX010000016.1 GCA_937916515.1 uncultured Planctomycetaceae bacterium
CCATTTCATCAATGATATCCAGGGGGAAACGGGTATCCGGACACGCTGCTAGGCAGCATTTCTGACTCTAAACCTGCCAAAGCCAAATTGCTCCAAAGAATCGATTAATGACGACACTCTCTCGTCAACGCAGACTCCCTCTGCGATACCAACGGCCAGCGTCCCCGCCGTAATGATGGCAACTCGGCAAATCGACATGGGCAACTTGAACTCAGCCAGGTCAGCGAAAAGGTCGTCACGACTGCAGATCTCACCGAATTTTTGCCCCTGATAAGTAAGCTCAACACCACGTAAATCGGGGCTCCACTGATAATCGAACGGACCAAAACAGCGTCCTCTGGCAGCCACCCAGAAGGCTGTTTCGTCTAGAAGAATCTCGGCATCATAATTGGGCATTGGAATCCAGATTTTGTCCAAAGAAGCAAAAATTAAGCACAGCCCGCCAGAATGCTATCCGTTGATTAGCCTGACAGGAATAGAATTTTCAGAACTGGTATACATTCGTGAAATGCCGTAGTCGCCAACATTCACCAGTTTTCCAAAAACTGTAAGCCAGCACGGGGTTGACAACAGATTGACAATGCCATTATTAAACGTGTTTGAATTGTAAACTTTCAACGACTTCGAACCGAAGAAGACTCCACTGGGGGCTGGATAATGTTGCTGGCAACACTTCTTGATTGTCTCGTTTTTGACCAACATAAGCGATTGATTACCGTGACTGAATTCATGTTTAGCACTGCGCCACTGACACTCGTCGTTGATGACGATGATTTTGACGAATTCGAATCAGACGACGATCTGGATGACGATGATGACATCGACGATGAAGATGAAGACATTGACGATGACGAACTGGATGACGACGACGACGAACTGGATGATGAAGACTTTGACGACGACGATTTCGATGATGACGATTTCGACGAAGACGAAGATGATGAAGACGACGACGATGATGATTTCGATGATGACGACGACGATGATGACTTCGACGACGACGACGACTTCTAGACTCCATCGCAAGCCTTGATTCCGTGGAGATTACCGCAATTTCAATAGACGTCCTTTGACTTGGAAGGACGTCTTTTTTGTTGGCCGCCCTCAAGATGTGGCGAAATTCTGTGAGACGAACCAACCATGAAACAGATCCGCCCCAATGCAGCAGATGCTGTTGCCAGCATTCGACAACATTGGGCAGAGCAGCCCAAAGTCGGCCTGATTTTAGGCACCGGACTAGGTGGACTAACGGAATCGATCGACGTCGATTGCAAAATCCCCTATGAACAAATCCCTCACTTCCCCAAGTCGACCGCACCGTCTCATGCTGGCCAGCTGGTCTGCGGGCGTCTTCACAAAGTGCCTGTTGTTGCCATGGAAGGCAGATTTCATTACTACGAAGGCTACAGCCTTCAGGAAGTCACGTTCCCGATTCGAGTCATGAAGGCACTGGGTGCGGACACGCTTGTGGTTACCAGCGCTGTCGGTGGCCTTAATCCTCAATTTTCGCTTGCGGACATTGTGATTATTGAAGACCACATCGATCTTCATCCAGACAACCCATTACGTGGCGTCAACGATGACGAACTCGGTCCCCGCTTTCCTGATATGAGCGAGCCGTATAGCTTAGACCTGGTTGAACAAGCGAGATTAACGGCATTGAAGCTGGCGATTTCAGCTCATAAGGGAGTTCTGGTTTCTGTCGCTGGCCCAAACCTTGAAACTCGAGCCGAGTACCGAATGCTTCGCGCTATGGGAGCGGACATCGTTGGCATGTCGACGGTGCCCGAGATTATCGTCGCGAAACACGCATCCATGAAAACCCTCGGATTTTCAGTAGTGACAGACATGTGCCTGCCCGACGCACTCGAACCAGCTGACATCAACAAGATTTTGGCGGTCGCCGCCGATGGTGGTGCCAAGCTTCAGTGTCTCATCTCTGAACTCTTCCACCAATGGGGTAACACTTAGCCAGAAACGCCCAGGCAGCGAATTTACTCAAATCGCTACTGCTCAGAGGCAAGAGTATCGCTGCTTCGGGACCGCTTCAGGAAGAACTCAATGCTGACAGTATCAGCCAATCGCTGATCCATAAAAGCGACAGCTTACGGTCCTTTGTCCGGGAAAGCCATATAGATGACTCTGTTCATCACAGAACGGTTGTTGCACGCTCTCCGGACAACAAAGCAGTCTTGGAGGTGACGCAGATCACTGTTGCCACACCTCATGAAGCAAGCAACCTGCGAACATCGCCAATCTCAACGACCTTCACGCCAAACACGAGAATCCCACTGAGTTCTCGTTCATTGGCTCGGTCACGGGGTGGCAACTTCTTTAATGCCAGCTCACCAAAAAAGCTCTGGACGAATCCAGAGCTTTCCGTGTGATTAAACTGCAGTCGTACTCGATTATCGAGCCGGGCTGGCAGGATTGTTGTCGTCGCCGATTGCGTATCCGATGGCGCCAGCAGCACCCGCTGCAAGCAACGCTCCCAGACCACCACCACCGCCAACTCCGCCGCCGCCAGAACTACCACCGAATCCGCCGCCTGGAGTTCCAGCCGCCATCGGGCCACCGACAGGGGGAGCACCAGCAATCGGAGCACCGGCTCCACCTGGAGTTGTTGGATCCAGAGCACCATCAGTCAGGTCAGCAGCGTTGCCCTGATTGAAGTTTTCCGCATTAACAGGGCAAACAACCAGATCCAACTGCTGAGCAACTGATGTCAGCATATACTTGTCATTCTTTCCGACTTGTGCCTGAGAACCAAGTACGTCAATCCCCATCGCAAGAATTCCGTCGTCTCCGGTTGTGACAATACTGTAGATGCCGGGAGTCAAGCCACTCATGACAAAACGACCATCGGCTGCAACTTCTGTCGCTCCAAGGTGTTGACCATCACGCAGGAAGTGCAAAGTAAGGTCGACGATTTCACGATGTCGTCCAGTCCTTGTATCCAGAAGATTCACTTCGCCAACCAAAGCACCGTCTGGGCGAAGCTGAACCTGGTGATGCACCAGAGATGTTGAACTTTCTCCAGTACCAAATGGATAATCAGAAGCTTCAGCTTCGCTGGCTGCCGCAGCAAAGCGATGATCTCGCTCAGGTAGACCGTCAAAAATCAATTGACGAGCCAAAACAACGTCAGATGAAGCAACAATAGCAGAACTCAACGACAACTGAACAGTCTCGGCCTTCACTGGAGTCGCCGCAGCCAAACCTTCAGCTTCTTTGACAAGTTGGACCGAGTACATCAGCAGTCCGCTTTCGCCATAAGCCAAAAGAGCTACAACACCCTCACTTAAGCCAGTGACGGAAAATCCACCATCTTCATTCGTGACCGTCGAAGCGATTACTGCCCCATTCCGAACAAGCTTTACCGCCATGCCGGAAGCCGCAGCCAGATTTCCCGTTGGCTTCTGAAGTGACGATAGACGTCCATTAAAACCACCATTGGCATCAAGAGTAATCTGTTGCTGACGGCTGTGCAGAACACTGCCTGGGTCAATAGGCTCTGGGGCCAAAGGAGCGATGAGCCCCGTGGCTGTTGCGGGCGAAACGTCTCCAAACTCCAGTGGAGCCGGTGGAACCTGCGACTCGTCCTGGGACGCCGCATCGACCGTCGTGTACATCGAACCAACCGTGAAAAACACAGCCAGCCCAAAAGCCATATACGAAGTTAACGACTTGCGAAATTTCATTTTCGACGATCCTTTTCGGTAAATTAGCTCGGAAAAACTAGAAATTTCCCGAAGCAGCTCGGTACGGTCATGTTTCACTAGAATATGACTTTGCACAATGATCCAGCCCGATTCTGATGATTATGCTGCAGCCAATACGCGTAAATCAAACTTAAACCTTTAATTTTGCTGATTCACAGAAAATCCCCCCAAACAACCCAGTCCACCAACACTGAAAAATCCAACCCGTGAAGATTACGACTTGGAATGTAAACGGCCTAAGAGCCGCCCTAAGGAAGGGATTTGCACAGCATCTCGAAGAAATTGCGCCAGACGTCCTGCTGCTGCAGGAGGTGCGTGCCACTCCCGACCAACTCGAACCCCAATGGCGTAATCCAGCTGGGTGGCATGTCCACTGGAACACTGCAGAGAAGAAGGGGTATTCAGGAACTGCAGTTTGGTCCAGAACCCCCTTCGATGCGGTCACCACCGGTGTTGCCGAAGATGATCCAGACACAGAAGGGCGCCTGCTGACAGTCCAAACTGGTGGCGTTTCGATCTCCAGCGTGTATCTACCTTCAGGTTCATCAAGTGCGGAGCGTCAAGCAGTCAAAGACGTTTGGCTGACCAAGTTCCGATCCTGGACCGATGAACGAATCACTGCTGGCCCATGCCTGTTTGGCGGCGACCTGAATATCGCCCACACACCAAGTGATATTTTCTACGCGAAAGCCAACGAGAAGACCTCGGGCTTTTTGCCTCACGAACGCGAATGGTTCTCAGACTTGCTACAATCCGGCTGGCACGATCTGGTGCGAGAACATTTTGGCGATGTTCAGGGCCCCTATTCCTGGTGGTCGAACCGAGGCAAGGCACGAGAACTTGATCGAGGCTGGCGAATCGATTACTTGCTGGCGAACCCGGAACTACAAAGCCGCTGTCAGAACGCAGCCATCCACCGAGAAGGTGGCTTAACGGTCAGCGATCACGCTCCCGTATCAATCCAGATCAATTAAAGCAGCTTACCGCAAGTCATGGTCGCCATTCGATGTGAGGCCGCGAATCCATTCGTTGGAGTGTTTCGACTCGTCGAAGCTTTCGATTTACGGACCGTCACAAAATGCGAAAACCGGGCAATCTGAACTGCTGCGCCTAAACAAAAGTGGCGATGAGTCCCCGCACCACAGAGTCGAACAACCTCTGCATGAAAGAACGCGTAGACTCACTTTCGCGGATCGAATGGCGATCAACGCCGCCGACAACAAAAGGTAAGTTGCTTGAAATGCAGTACAGCAGGACTGCCGCTTTGCCGCGAAAGCCCAGACACGCCTAACCATAGCCGAAGTAGTGCACCATTCGATGAAGCCTATAACGCGTTTCCTCGGACAGATCTGCCGGCAACGTGACGAAGGTAGTCGCCGTATTCGTTGCTGTAATTTTCGGCCAAACTTTCCAGTGCAGCTCGGTCAATGAACCCAAGCCGAAATGCGATTTCTTCCGGACAGGAGATCTTAAGGCCCATTCTTTTTTCAATGGCCGCCACAAAATTACCTGCGTCCAGCAATGAATCATGGGTTCCAGTATCCAGCCACGCGAACCCTCGCGAAAGCGTCTCGACTTTCAGTTTACCACGTCGCATGTATTCGCGATTGACGTCTGTGATCTCAAGTTCGCCACGAGGAGACGGCTTTAAGTTGGCGGAAATCTCGACGACATCATTATCGAAAAAGTACAGCCCCGGCACCGCAAAATTCGACTTCGGAACGACGGGTTTCTCTTCCAGAGAAATGGCTTTGCCCGCATCATCAAATTCAACGACGCCGTAGCGTTCCGGATCACGTACTTCATAACCAAAGATGGTCGCTCCAACATCCAAACGAGTCGCGTTTCCAAGGATCTCCTGAAACCCTCGCCCGTAGAAAATATTGTCGCCGAGGACAAGTGCGACGTGGTCGTCACCAACAAAATCAGCCCCCAAAATAAACGCCTGTGCCAGCCCTTCTGGCTTAGCCTGTTCAAGGTAAGAAAATTTCATTCCCCATTGTTCGCCGGTCCCCAGCAGCTTCTGAAAGCCACCAAGATCTCTAGGAGACGAAATTATCAGCACCTCCTGAATTCCGGCCAACATCAAAGTTGAAAGAGGGTAATAAATCATTGGCTTATCATAGACAGGAGCCATCTGCTTGCTGATGCCATGAGTAAGTGGAAACAGACGCGAACCCGTTCCACCAGCCAGAATAATGCCTTTTTTAAAGCAGTTCATGTCTCTATTTCTTTTCAGCCTGTGAAAGTCTATGCCCAGAAATCAACGGCGGAGTTAAGCCCGAACAATCCAACGCCACCAAACAAACTGTTAACGCAGAAGTGAAACTTTTACCCCCCAAGGCCAAGCCGTTCACGGCGATAGTCTCCGCTCTGAATTCGTGCTACCCACTCATCATTATCCATGTACCACTGAACTGTTGACTCAATTCCGCTCACGAAGTCCTGACGCGGCACCCAACCTAATTCCGCTCGAATCTTAGAAGCATCAATTGCATAGCGCCTGTCGTGCCCCGGTCGGTCTTTCACATACGTAATCAACGACTCACATGGAGCATGCGGCAGGCCCGGACGCAACCGATCGATTGTCGAGCAGATTGTCTTAACAATATTGATATTCGCCTGCTCGTTGTTGCCTCCGACGTTATAACACTCACCGATCTTCCCACCAGCAAGTACTGTTTCAATGGCTTCGCAGTGGTCTTCCACGTACAGCCAGTCACGCACATTCAGACCGTCCCCGTAGACAGGCAGCGGCTTTCCATCCAACGCATTCAGAATGATCAGCGGAATCAATTTTTCAGGAAACTGATAGGGACCGTAATTATTGCTGCAATTCGTCATTAAAGTTGGCAACCCATATGTATGCAGGTAGGCTCGCACAAAATGGTCTGACGCCGCTTTCGACGCTGAATAAGGGCTATTCGGGGCATATGGTGTGCTTTCGGTAAACAGTCCAGTGTCACCCAATGAACCGTAAACTTCGTCAGTTGACACATGCAGAAAGCGAAACGCTTCGCGCCGAGATTCGCTTAAGGACGAATAATATCGCCGCACTTCTTCCAGCAGTCGACAGGTGCCCACAACGTTGGTTTGAACGAACTCCATCGGCCCATCGATTGAGCGATCCACATGCGACTCAGCCGCAAAATTCACGATCGCGTCTGGTTCAAACTTCGTAAGCAGCGATCGAACAAGTTCCGAATCACCAATATCGCCTGCCTGCAGGTGGTGCAGATCGGAATCCGGCGGAATTGAATCCGGATTTCCAGCGTAAGTCAGCTTGTCCAGATTTACGATTCGCACGTCACCACGAGCAACCGCACGTCGAACAAAACAACCGCCAATAAATCCGGCCCCACCAGTGACAAGTAATGTTTGCATGACTGAAAAACTTTTTTCGTTCAGAATTGTAATTCGTTTATCTGACACCGAACACGAAAAGACGATGGAGCGATAAATCAAAACCAAATGTCTTCAGAAACTGAAACCGCCTAAGACACAGAAGCAGCCGGAATCCAGTTTTTCATGGCTCGTTCCAGGGCTTCGCCAATCGGACTTAGCGGTAAACCCGCAGCGATCGCTTTACTGCTGTCCAGCACGCAATTTGATCGAGGCGTACTGGCTGCCAGTTGCATGAATTCGGCCTCAGTTTCAAAGAATGAAAATTGTTTTTTGCACAGACCAAACTTCCCGATCATTTCAACAACATCGCTCGTCGTGACATGCCCCGGATTCGTAAGATTGTAAATTCCGAAGTCAACTCGTTTGGTCCAACAAGCAACACAGGACGCCACAAACTCATCAAGCTGAGACAGGCTGTTTGTGGCCTGCAGCAAACGATCGTAACGCATCATTTTGGTAATGTAGTTTCGAGGTGAATCGTGTTCATCGAACGGAATCCTCAACCGCCAGACATAGCACTGCTCGGCCCCAACAAGCATTTCTTCCCCCAGTGCTTTGCAGCCTGAGTAATAGCTGCAGTTATTCTGGCGAAACGAAAAATTGGGAGCATCCAGTTCCGTGAACCCGGCACCATCCGACGTGGTTCCCGTGTAAATGCATCCCGAAGAGACATGCCCCCAAGGCAACTTCAAGTCTTCACAAACTTCGCGAATCACGCCAGGAAGCAGAGCATTTCCAGCAAGGCATTCGGGCTTACGCAATTCGCAGGCGTCAACATTTGGCCGTCCGGTAAATCCCGCAGCATTAATAACAAACGTCGCACCCACCTCTCGCAATTTGGCAGCCAGGGCGTTCTTGTCAAAATAGTCAACATTTTCCCGAGAAACGACGTAAAAGGGTTGCTGATCACGGGACATCAACTTCTGAAATGCTGTTCCGACGTACCCACTGCCACCGATTATCGCAAACATTAAATTTCGTTCCTGTTCGACCACGAATTTCCGGAGTTCCAGATTCGAAACACGACACTTTCAACTGCTTGACGAAGCAGTTGATCTTCTCAAAGCACCTTCAAAGGCTGACTGACTTCACGTCATGATCTGAATCGACATCATTCGGATACGCTGGCCACCCACAACAAAATAGGAAAAGTGCGTAATTTAAAAGCGGTAATAGAATATTAGCCCGCAATTTCACCGAGCGCCTTTGTCGAGCTGCAAGATTGTGAACACCTAACGTCCACAACAAGCCGATGTGAAAAAGTAACAGCGGTGCACTTGCTGAGAACAGCTCGAAGCGCCAGACTTCGGTTTCCCTTCGTTTGTTTTCGGCAACACCAGTCACAGCTGAATTGCCTCAGGTCGCCGACTTTGAATTTCGTTAAAAAATGCCATGCCAATTTTAGGCCAAGAGCCGGACTTGTACCCCGAAGAATTGCTGACCTCTCCCGAGATAATCGTGCCGGACGGCAATTGGTTTGCGTTCTACACACTTTCCCGACGTGAGAAAGAATTAATGCGCCGCCTGCGGGTACAGAAAATTGCCCACTATGGCCCGATGATTCCACATAGAACTCGATCTCCACAGGGACGAATCCGGACAAGTTACGTTCCTCTGTTTTCCGGTTACGTGTTCGTTTGCGGGACGGAAGAAGACCGCTACAACACTGTCGCGACAGGATGTATTTCAAAATGCATCAATGTTACCGAACCCGAAATTCTTGTCCGAGACCTGCAAAAAATTCGGATGCTGGAGGAACACGGCGCGGACCTGAAGGCAGAAGTCCGCCCGGTTGTGGGGCAACGAGCTCGAATTGTGCGAGGTCCACTAAAGGAACGAGAACTGGTTGGCACAATCACTAAGGTGAACAGCCAGCACCGACTGACAATCGTCGTGAACTTCCTGCAACAGGGAGCCTCAATTATGGTGGACGAAGCGGACCTGGAACTTCTCTGAGCATTCAGGAACAAAGAGCAAACAATTCCCCCGCTTAATGCTGCCGAAGGGAAATCCAGCGTTGCATTCGCTGGATGTTGCCATGTTTTTGAAGTAGTCCAGCAACTAACTTCGTGTTGTTGTCCAGGTCAAACCAGCGTCTTTGCCACGGTAAGTAGACAAGTGGCAGGAGTTTGCACAACGAATGCGCTGGCATGGAAAACGCGTGTTGCATTGAGTCAGCTCAAGACTTGCCAAAGACAACAACGACTGGCTCACTGAACAGCAATCAGGGCCACCCAAAGCCACACTTAAAACACGTTGTCGCTGGCAATCGCCACATCGATCTGGCTGCCGATAGGAATTTCAGGCCATAACTTACCGATCGGCTCAACTCGTACTGCAGCCAGGCTTTGCCCACCAGGAATCGTCGATTCAGCCAACATGGGAACATTCGAGACCTTGCCTCGATACCGACCATTGCCTGGAAAATCCAATTCAACGCAAGTTCCAGGATGGATTTCGTTCACTCGTCGAGTCGGAATGTGCAACAGGACGTAACGTCGATCTGTGTGCAGAATTTTCAACATCACTTCCCCCGGTGACATGGTGTCACCCTCTCGGTACCGAACCTGTCCGACCTTTCCGTACGATGGCGACAACACGGCAACTTCTCGACTAAGAGCTTCCATGTCTACAAGTCTTTGACTTGCTTCGTCATATTGCACTCGAATACTCTCAACCCCTGCCGCACGACGAACCTGCTGCGGCAGGCTGGAACGAATTTCTTCCAGCTTCTGCAGTCGCCGTTCGATGTTTCGAGCTTCAGCAGGAACAGCGTCTTCCGTGGAAGGTTCAGACGCAAGTACCAATCGATTTGACCGAGCTGCAATTCTTGTGACGGGGCGCTGTGTTCCAACAGATGACTCACCGGATTGCCCGCTGATAAAGATCATGGAATTCGGAATCCCCGTCATTGGTGCGGGCAACTGACGAGATTGAGAAACAGTCGTCGCATAGAAAGAGCTTCTCTGCTGACTTCCGGGCAAAGACGCAGAACGAACTGCTTCAGCTGGAGCCTTTTTGACTTCCTGAACAGAATGAGCACGAGTCTGCACCTCAGAAATTTCGCGTTCGACTTCTCGAGTTCTCCAGACCAGTTCCAGCTCAGCCTGAGCGTCTGCCTGCTGAAGTTGTCTTCCCAGTTCGCGAACTCGCTGCTGCTGTTGAGAAATCAACGTCAGATGCTCAGTCTTTTCCAGAGTCAACAACTGATCACCGGAAAAGACTTCGTCACCAGCCTTGACTCGAACTGCCACTAATCGCGATTCGGCAGGAACACGCAACGACGTGATATCTGCAGCAACAACTCCTCGCAACGGTTGCAAAGACTGAAGACTTAGCCAGTAGACCAAAAGGCATCCGACGATCAAAGAACACGCAAGCAGCGATACCGTTCGAATAGCGGTTGCTGGCAAGTGGGCCGAAACAGTGGATGGCCCGGTCGGGCGAGGGCGGCATTGCATCTGAGCCTGCTCAATCCATTGCTCGTCAACCAACGTCGATGCGCTCATTCCCAATTCGTCGGAAAAGGCGCAGATTTCGGTATGCGTCCACAACGCAATTTGCGGAAGAAAATACACGCCAAGACGATTTAGAATCACCGCTTCCCGAGTATCCACGCCACGAATGACAGTCAGATCGTCAGCTCTAGACGGAGCATGATCGTAGACTGCTCCAAAGTGACGGTCAGTGCGATAGCCGTGTGACAGCTGATCAAAATAGTTAACAGATAATGATCGGTTCATTAGTCGCAGCGCCTCCTGCCCTGCTTTGCCAGCAGGACCCAGTCGGTCACAAGTGAATTCCCCGCTGCGGTGCCGAATAAATTTTCCGGCGAAATCCGCCGACAAATTCATTTCGTTCCAGACATCCGCGCGCAATGGTGACAACCATCACTGCTTCTCATCGGCGGCATCATCGGTACGGGTTGAAAATTTTCCGAAACCCGTTTGACCAGCAAGATTCCCCCGAACCCAAATGTCGCGAACCAAACCGCAACCCAAAGCATAAAAACTACCCAGACACACAAGCGTCAAACACAAAGAAACGCAGCCACGATTCTGCACCTAAACCTATTCATTAAAAGCACTTACAATAGAACCCAATGACTGGGAAATGGCCAAAAACTGTAGAATTCCGTTACCATCATGGACACGTCTCACTAGGTCTTGCGGTTCTGGTCGTTAGAATACGATTCTTCTGGAAATTCATGTTTTGCCGATCAGGCGGCCCTGCTTCCAAATTTCGCCGAACTCGAACATCAGACATTCGAAAACGAATCCAGTGCACAAAACCGGACAATCATCCATGAAGCCACTCAACCTGGTGCTGATCAGCACTGCTCTGATTCTTTCCAATACCAGTATCGCTGCCGGCGACAATGAAGGCCGTGAGCAATCCCCCAACCGACTTGGCAAAGAATCCAGTCCTTACCTGCTGCACCATGCCAATAATCCCGTTGACTGGTTTCCGTGGGGGCCGGAAGCGTTTGAGAAGGCAAAAGCCGAAAACAAGCCCATCTTTTTATCCGTGGGCTACAGCAGTTGTTATTGGTGCCACGTTATGGAGAGAAAGGTTTTCTCCGACAAAGACATCGCCAGCTACATGAACGATCACTTTGTCAACATTAAGGTTGATCGAGAAGAACGACCGGATGTTGATGAAATCTACATGACCAGCCTGATCGTCTATCAACAGTTAACCGGATCCGGAAGCGGCGGTGGCTGGCCACTATCGATGTTTCTGACACCAGAAGGGAATCCCATTGCCGGGGCAACCTATCTCGCTCCCGCAGATTCACCCACCATGGGCAATGGGTTTCCAACAATTGCAAAGCGCATCGCGGAACTCTGGAGTTCTCGCAAAGAAGACCTGCAAAGTAATGCCTCCCTGATCGCAGAACAGGTCCAGCGAATTACCCGACCGCAGCTGGAACTGCAATCCGTTGTGCTGACTGAAAGTCTGGTTAACGAAGTTGTTGCTGAAGTGAAATCAATGTTCGATCCGGTCTGGGGGGGAGTTGATTTCAACAGCAGCAAGCCTCAGTCACCGCGATTTCCCAATGTCCCTCGACTGGAACTGGCTCTTGATATTTATGAAGCGACCGGCGACAGCGAACTTCTGGACATCGTCAAACACTCGCTGACAAAGATCGCTCAAGGCGGCATACGAGACCACTTGGCGGGAGGTTTTCACCGTTACAGCACAGATCGTATGTGGCACGTGCCGCATTTCGAAAAGATGCTTTACGATCAGGCAATGCTGCTTGGCGTGTATTCTCGAGCATTCGCCATCACAAACGACGAAACCTACGCCATTGTCGCCGCCGAAATCGCGGACTTCGTGCTTCGCGACATGACCAACGCCTCAGGTGGATTTTGCTCAGCCTTCGACGCCGAAACAAACGCAATTGAAGGCGAATACTACGTCTGGAGTCATGAAGAAATTGAGAACATCCTTGGCAAGTCAGACGCGGAACTGTTCGGCAAAATCTATGGGCTGGACAAACCCAATTCGTTCGAACACGGCTTTGTGCTGCATCAGTCCAGCCCTTTATCCGTTCAGGCAACAGAGCTCAATACAACGACTGACGCGTTGCGATCGCAACTTTCTGGAATGCGAGCAAAACTGTTGACCGCTCGCAACAAACGCATGTCACCCACATTGGATGACAAAGTGCTGACCGCATGGAATGCAATGATGATCAGGTCTCTCGCAATCAGTGGGCGAGTACTGAATCGGCCAGAAGATATTGCAGCCGCTGTTAAAGCGGCAGACTTCCTGATGAGCAACCTGCAAGATAAAGATAGCCACCTTCTAAGAACCTGGAGAAACGGCTCAGGCAAGTACTCGGCCTATCTGGATGACTATGCGTTTCTGGTTTCTGCGTTTCTGGAACTGCACACCGCAACAAACAACGACAATTGGATTAGCGAAGCGACAAAACTGGCCGAACTGCAAAATGAACTCTTCTACGACAAAACATTGCAGGCCTTTTACTACACGGCAAACGACCACGAAAAGTTAATTGCTCGAACCAGTTCAGGTTACGACTCCGTATTTCCATCCGCAAACAGCCTTGCTGTCCGCAATCTGCTGAAACTGAATGGCTTTACGAAGTCTGACCAGTTTTGCACAATCGCTGAACATACGCTGAGTCGTTTTGCGTCGGCGATGCAGAATTCGCCAAAGTCATGTGCAGGACTTGCCAGTGCACTTAACGACTGGCTATCCCAACCGAGCTCTTCAGTCGAAGCTCAAAGCAGCATGCATCAGCCGAGCACAACTGGAGCTCGATACCTGCTGACTTCACTTGCCCCCCAGCCGCAACAGGTAGCCAGTGAAGCAACTTCGGGCGATGAGCAATCGGAGGCTGGATCTCCAACCGTCATTCAGCAATCAACATTTCGCCCCATCCTGCCTTCGACACCAGCAGCAAATGGATTTGCTCAGGATGAAGCTCCAAAGCCGCTGAAAGTCAAAGTGTATCCGATGTACAGCAAGCTGCCCCGAAACGGCAAGTGCCTTGTCGCCATCGAATTGCAGGTGAAGCTTGGCTGGCACATCAACGCCAATCCATCAAACCCGGACTTTCTGGTACCGACAAGCGTCAAACTAAAGACCGACCAAAAGGTGAAGCTGACCAAAATCAAGTACCCGAAGCACCACGAACTCAAGGTCGACGGATCGGATGAACCGTATCATGTTTACGACGGCAAGACGATTATCTATGGACTTCTGGAAACCGAAGAAGTGGCCGAAACAGACTTCGCCGAACTGGAATTTCATGTTGCGTTTCAGGGCTGCAACTCGACTCAATGCCTTCCTCCAGATTCCGTTGTGATGAAGGGCAAGCTGCCGATCGCTGCAAATGGCGAAGAATTGCAGAAGATCCACGAAGACAAGTTTCCAAAGCCGGAAACAAAGCCCCAGGAACCAACGACTCCGAAATAAACCGCAGGCTTCGTCCGCTTCACGAACGGGATCTGCTCAAATCCCCGCCTGAAATCGGCGATGCCCCAGCATTCCGATCCCCCTGAAGTTCGCTTCCTGTTCACGCGAAATGACGGCCAGCAGGCATTCCCTGAGTAGAAAACCTTCGAAAAGCCTGATAGTTTCCGCAGGAATTCGGTTTCCTTTAACCACTAAAACAGCAATCTGACGTCATGGCAGTTCAGGCAATCGCAGGTGTTAGTGCCTCAAACGAAGCGGTCGTATGGACCGAATATCCTTCAATCGCAGCCATCGGTATCGGGCAGACGCTGGGCAGTCTGTACGAATCTCTGCCGATCAAAATTCTGGGCTTCGGGCCAAGCCTGTCCCATATTTTCGCGTTGTTAACGGCTCCAATCGGCGTCCTGCTGTATGCGGCTCAAAAGCTTTTCGGGCACCGATACATTCTTACGAATCGCAACGTACACGTTCGGTCGTCGCGAGGAGATCGGATGATTTCCACAATCGGCCTCGGAGATTTCGACCACATTGAGCTGGTGCAGAACCCTGGCCAAGTGTTTTATAAAGCCGCAGACATTCGCTTTGTGGGGGCGTCGGGGGAAACTCTGATGAAACTGGCTGGCGTCAAAGATGCGGGAGCGTTCAAAAATGCGATTGAACGAACTTCAGAATCGCGCCGAATGGTTCAGGCTTCACTGAAGCAAATTGAAGCTCGCGGCTGATCACGATCAGCTGCAACTCCAGAACCAGACGTCACAGCGACCCCGAACCCAAAAACGGGCATCAAAAAGCGTAAATCCAACTCAGCTTGCTCCGGAGGAATTGCGACTCCAGGATCTGTTGCGGTTCGTCGCCTGAGAACTTCAACAAAAGTCGTTCTATTCTTGAGGCTCGAGACTGCTGCCCGAATGATCTGGCTTGGCATTCAGCTTTCGGCTGCGACGATCCGCAGAAGTCTGAGCCTTGTTTTGTCTGGCCAGTTTTCTGGTTTCAAAATCTTCATCAAGCAGAAGATTCATCAGCGAATCACCGTAAGTCGCCCATAGCGAAGTCTTGTCCGACGATTCCGGAATCGCAAACGTCACGACCTCACACGATTCTTTCACAGAAAGAAATCGTTCCAGGGTTCCGGGTGAAGACTTGCCGGGCAGCTGAATAAGATCAAAGCTCAGCCATTCAGCCACTTCTTTAGCGGTGGCGGCAGCGCCTGAACTGGCAGCGATCAAACCCGCATCGCCTTTATAGCTGCGAATGTGAATGACTCGCTGCGGCATACCTTCATTCAGAAGACCCATCAGAAACTTTATTTCCGGCTCTTTGTGAGGTGCGGCCGCCTCGTTCGAATCAGCAGGAAACAGACGATTAAGGTAAGCTCCGTTCGCATTTTCCATGCGAAACGCAACTTCTCCATCGGGATTCGGACTACGAATAAATGTCGCCTCAATACCGCCAAGAATGATGCTGTTCCTGTGCACCTCGCGAGCGAACTCTTCCGTTAAGGCGATTGCCAGCGGGTCGTCACCAGCCAGACTTCCCAGCACTAAAGTCCGGTAGCCACCAACTCCAACCGTGATTCCGTTGATGTCGCGACCGCCCGCACTGGTAGCCAGCGTGTCCCACGCAAAAGGTTTCGGTGCCTCAACAATCGACAGCCCGTCGCCCATGCTTGCGATGCGAACGGAAGCAGAAGCTACATCAAAAACAGGAGGCTCCAGTTGGTCATCTAGTTTGGCATGAAGTTGCTGAACAGGCGTACGCGCATGCAGGTTCGGCAACTGCGAACAGCCTGTCAAAGACAGGCTGCCAGTCAGAATCAAAATGCAGGTCAGAGCGAGGCAATTTGCCTTGCCCTGCCGAGTGTGAGTGGGGAACCACATCGCAGGGACTCCGGGTACGAATTCGACGTCAATCTTCCGTTTCGTCTGTCGAATTCGCAATGTTGTGAAGCAGAGAGCCGTCCAGCTCTTTCATCATCTGCTCGCTGAAAATTTACAATCAGAATGCGAACGTCCTGCTCGCTCAATTTCATAGCACGTCGTGGATGACGCGAAACTAGTCGTCAATGCCCAGCTGATAGCACAACTGTTCAAAGCGTTCCTGGAATTCATCGCTTGATGAATGCACATGTTCGGCTTCGGTGATGAACCGAATTCCCTCATCGCATTGCACGCGATTTTCAGTCAATGCCCACTCATAAGCAGCGTTGTCGTGCCCATAAACGAACAACAGTTTGTGCTCGTCAAGCTGAACCTCCATTGGTTTTCTGGGATTCAGCACAGCAATGCCACAACACCCATCATCCATCAGCAGATCTTCAAAGTCGTACAGAATGCTTTGCAGCACGGGCATATCGATCTGCTCGCGATACAAGTCAGTGTGTTCGCCATTGCTCTTGTCGTGACTTGTTTCCAACACCACGTCAACGGTCTCCCCCAATGGGTCGAGCAACGACAGAAAGGTGTCAAAAAGACGTTCGCGAGTGACGGAAGACATCAACACGGGAATGCGAGCTCCGGATTCCTGATCGACGTACCATTCATGACGAAACCCGGTTCGTGGCATCACGTCAAGATTGTAGGAAGGGCGAACGGCATCCGTCAAAGTGAAGTCGCCATAGCGAGCAACACCCATGTGCTCTTCCAACTGCTGTTCGGATAAGTCTCGGAAACAGCTGATACCGCGACAGGTATCACCGTCTCGATAGTTCGACTTCAAGAACTTTTTTAGAAACCCCATCGAATCCTCACAACAGTCACATCAGGCTGCAGAGTGCGGCGTGTTGGTCACGGCGCGTAAAATCTTTGTTCGGCAGAAACCTAGCATGCAAAAGCCTGAAGATGAGAATCAATTGCCGCGAAGATCGAAAACTGCCATTTCGATAATGGCGCTGACACGAACACAACGTCCTGCGAAACTGTGCGGGCAGTTGAACAACACTGCTCATTCGTAAAAACCCGAACGATCGTCACCGTTTAGACGCGTTGAATTCGTTCAATCCGCTACGTAGCAAAAAATCGCGCCAGGCTGGCAAACAATGAAACGATGTTCTCACAAAGTTCCTGCTTCCAGATCGAACGGCCACGCTGCCGCAGTGCATGGTCGTTCATTTTGTAAGCATGCAAAGAGCGATGATCGTTCCCAGCTGAACCTCGACTGCAGGTCGAGGAAATCAATGAACAGACCTGCAACGCCATTAACGGCCATTCACTGCTTGTCCTGGCGACTTAGGGTCGCGGCAATTGTCTGTATCAGCCTGGTAGGAACAGACAGTCGAACGTTCGCCTACCATACACACTCTGAAACGTTCTATCGCATTACCTTCAACGACGAACCCGTCGGATACGAATACGTGCGGACCCAGTCGATCGCCGGCCGTCAGCCACCAACAATTTCATGCTTCCGAAAAACCCAACTTAACCTGAAGCGACTGGGCCAGGATCTGACACTGCAGGCCTCATTGTGGACTGAACAAACCACCGATGGGCAGTTGTTGAGCTTCAACCTGCAAAGGACCGACGGCACCGGAACGTCTCTTGAACGTTCCGGCGAATTCAACCCAAATGATGGCTCTTACAGAATTCAGGACCGCCAGTCCGGCACTCGACGTGACTTCCAACTGCAATCTGACGGAGCACTCTATTCACCAATTTTCACAACCTGGCTTCCAAATCAGGCGATGGCAGCAACCGGGCGTTCTGCACGTCCCGTACTGTTCCCAGAAACCGCCGGGGCTTCCGACGTTATGTTTGAACCAAAACAAATCCGTCAGCTGCAACTGGAAGATCGTAGCCAAATTAACACAACGCGAATTCTTTACTACCCCAAGGCTGACCCAACAAACTCAACCACGTTGCTGGTCGCAGACGACTTGCGAGTTTTCAGTCAGGAAAAAATTCAGCTCGGCGGCCAGTTAAAAATATTGCTGACGTCTGCAGAAATTGCACTTAGCTCAGCAGCTGGAAAGTCGCTCGACCTGGACGCTCAGGCGATCATTCCAGTGGACCGCCAAATCCCCGCCTCGTCCACTCGCAAAGAGCTTATTCTGGAACTGTCAGTCGACAAGGGCTTACTGGGAGCGATACCCCAATCAGACTTCCAGAAAGTTCAGGTACAGAACGAAAATTCCGCGAGGCTGACGTTGCTACGGCCGGACAACAGAAATCAATCGGCTCAGCCAGAACCTCAAGGGAACCGCCCTGCCCTGCAATCGACCAGATGGATGCCATTGGGTGACCCCGTTCTACAGCGCCTTGCCGCAATTGGCGCTGCGGGAGAAACAGATCCACTTTCTGTTTGCCAACGACTGGAAACCTACTCTCACGCAACGCTAAAAAGATCCGCCTTTTCGACTCAAATTCTGGCGGCCAATCAGGTTGCGAAAACGCTTCGAGGAGACTGCACAGAGCACGCCGTATTTCTGGCGACGTTGATGCGTATCAACGGAATTCCCGCTCGAGTCGCAACGGGAATCGCGTACACAAACGCTCAGCTGGGATTTTCAGGCCACATGTGGGTGGAAGCTTTGGTGAATGGTCAATGGACACCCTTCGATTCAACAACCGGTCTGGAAGGATTTGCGATGACTCGCATCAAACTGGCTGACTCGGAACTGCCAGACACCATGGAAAGCGGTGCTTCTTTGTTTCTGCCCATTTTAGACCTGGCAGGGCGTGCCAGCGTCCGAGTAATCTCTGCACGCTAAACTTGGAAGTGACTTCCCACTTCGTCGCAGCAATTGGAAACTCACGACCAGCAAGTCAGGCTTTCTGCTGAGACGCAGCACAATCGGCAGCCGAGAATCGCAATAGGAACGTTTTTCTGCCGCAAAAACCAGCAATTTCAGGGTTTTCGATGCCAGGTTAAAACGGGCTCTGTGCGAGGTGGCGATGTGAGTATAATCTGACGGCTCCATGGACGATCGCAGCACATCCGGCAACAAAGCGAACCGAAGAATGCCTTTACGAACTGACTCACTGGAAGAACCACAACTAAACCTGACGCCGATGATCGATATCGTCTTCCTGCTGATCATCTTCTTCATGGTGGGGACCCGGTTCAGTGAAATCGAACAACAATACGATATCGAACTGCCAACCGCAGCCGCTGTCGAACCCATCACAAGTCGCCCCGATGCCATTATTCTAAACGTCGCCAGGTCCGGGCTGGTTACGATTAGTGGAGAACGTGTTTCCCTGGCAGATCTGCAACCTCGCCTGGAAGCCGCCAGAAAGTCGTACTCTGAACAGTCCGTGCTGATTCGCGGAGACGGCGAAGGCGTGTATCAGTCAATCGTTGATGTCATGGATGTCTGCCACAAAGCTCAAATCCGAAGTTTCTCACTGGCCTTTCAGCCTGAAACTGCGGGAGCAACACCATGAATGTAGTGCGGCAGGTACTTCAGAAAATCTGGCAGGGCCAGCCACTTAATGGCGACGATGTTGTTGCGTTCGTGCTGCTGCTGGCCATGGCGGCATCCTGCGCGCACCTGGTTACAATGCTGGTCACTCGTTGGGGCGACCGTCATATCGCGATCAAGTCTCTGTTCGGTTCCGTCCTTGTTCACGCCGTGTGCCTGCTTAGCCTGGAAGTGTTCGAACCGTTGGGGGCCAAAGCTGAAGTTATCGATCGAGCAGAACTAAAACCGCTCGAAGTCTCAACACGCATCTTGATTGAGAGCGACGACACGATCGCCATGCGGGAATCCGGCAACACGGCAGCTCCCGATAAACCCACGGCACCAGACGTCGAATTGGACCGCCTGCCGCAGGATGCTCGGTTGTTGACCACACCTGACGCCCCGGAACGCGAGAAGGAAGTCCTGGACAGCCTGGACATGCAGGCCGCTGATGTCAGTCAGTTTGAACAATCGCTTACCCCTGAATCCGCAATTCCCGTGGATGCAGGCATTGAAGCCCCTAAAGTCGCAGCAGCAAGTGACCCAGCTGCTGAAATCGACACGATGCTTGAACAAAGTCAAGCTGACGTTTACGTCCCCAACACGGAACGTACTCAAACAGAGCGTGGCGACATCATGGCCAATGACGAACCTAAAGAGCGTCAGATGTCGCAAGGGGGATTCAACAGGATTGACACAAATGTGATCACAGAAGACGCATCCATCACCGCAATCACAAACGATCTTCCTTCCGCCATCGACATTTCGAACGCGGCAGACAGCGATAGCATGCAGCGAAAGGCTGCGCCGCTAACAACAACAGATCCGCTCGAAGTTGCCGGCCTGAATCTGGACCAACCCAACTCGCGAACCATGCCAGCTCGATCATTCGAATCACGCTTACCTCGACCTACGCGTTCTATGAGAAGTACTGATCCGGGTGAACGACCAGTGCGAACAAACTCACTGACTCCACAAACTCCGATTCCGCTTTCTGCAGACTACGACGAAGTCAGGATTGGCTCCACAGCCTTGAATCTAACGGACGCCTTGCGGTCAGCCGCCGGGATGATCGATTCGGACGTCCACAGCATTCGCCGTCGCGAAACCGAAAAAGCCACGTACAAGCTTAGAAATCTGGATGAACGAAAAGAGGCGGCAGCTCGTTTTGGTGGAACGCAGCAATCAGAAGCTGCCGTTGAGTTAAGTCTGAGATGGTTAAGTTCTCAGCAATCATCTGATGGACATTGGGACGCGGAGACTCACGGAGCCGGACTTGTCAAAGTCGATGAAAATGGCGTGCCACGTAACTATGCGGGACGCGATGCGGACACCGGGATTACAGCTCTTGTCACACTGTCATTTCTGGGTGCCGGCTACACTCACGAACAAGGCCAGTACGCCTTCGCAGTCGACAACGCTTTAGCATGGTTGATTGAACAACAGAATTCCGAAGGCAGCCTGGCAGGCGAAGCGGGACACTATGCCGGTATGTATTGCCATGCGATGGCAACATATGCCCTGGCCGAAGCTCTGGGAATGCAGCAGGATGCCATGACGGCTCCGATTATCGATCCCGCAACGCTCGCAGTAGGTGACAGTCTGGCACAGTGCACGTCCAGCATGCTGGCGCTGCAACATGGCGTGGCCCCCTTTGTGCCTATCGCGGTTAACAATTCCGTCTCAGCAACTCGCTCGCTCACAACAGCCTACGGCCTTAGAAAAGTCGATGACATCAGACTTCGATCTGCCCTCTTGAAAGCCGTCACCTACACAATCAGCCAGCAGGATCCCAAAAGCGGTGGCTGGCGGTATAAGTTCGGTCAGGAAGGCGATGTCAGCATGTTTGGCTGGCAGATGATGTCTTTAAAAAGCGCCGCGATTGCGGGAGTCAACATCAACCCGATTGTGCGTGAACGGATGATCGGATTTCTGAACAGTGTTCGCCAGGGCGAAAATGGCGGACTGTTTGGATATCGTCGTTCCGTTCTTCAAAACGGGCGCGAGTCTGAAGCTGTGACTCCCGTGATGACCGCTGAAGCTTTGTTTTGCCAGCAGATGTTAGGGTACCCTCGCGATTCCGTAGCTAGCAAAGAAGCCGTGCAGTATCTGCTAAGAAACATGCCGCGGCTGTCTCAATTAAACATGTACTATTGGTATTACGGAACTTTGGCGATGTATCAATATGGTGGCAAACCATGGGAAGACTGGAACGCTGTGGTGCGCGACACACTGATCAACGGACAACGTCGAACCGGCGAAAACGCCGGAAGCTGGGACCCGGTTGGCCCATGGGGACGTTACGGCGGTCGGCTGTATTCAACGGCCATCTCAACGCTCACCCTGGAAGTCTATTATCGCCTGCTGCCGCTGTACCGAATGAATGAGTCAACTGCTGGAACTCAAGTCGACGAGTAAGGGTTCGCCCACGGAATTCGGTTCTCAGATCTGGCGGCGGCCTGGATTGGACTGAGCTTGGGAAGGAAACCCCGGGGTTCGCTCGTACCTGGCCTCAACCCAGACCGTCCTCTTCAAATCGACAATCTCAATAAGCGTTCCCGAAAAGCAACCACACCTTTAACATCAGTGCGTGGCCCGAGTCGCCCGTCGGTTCTAATCACGGGCAAATGAACAGGAATATTCTTAATTATTATTCGGTGACTTCTTGTTTCGAAAAATGCTGGCTTTGTAGATGCCGATGTAATTCAGGAAGAACTGAAACATCACCCATAGCGTTAGCAGGCCATAGCGAGTGCTGCGGCGGAAGTTGATGCTGGACGCTTCCGCAAAGTAACGTACAGGCACTGGAATATCCGCCAGGCGAAAACCGGCATCTACGGATTGAGCCAGAAACTGCGTATCAAAAATGAAGTCATCAGAATTGTCTCGCCACGCAATCGTTTCCAGAACTTCCCGCTTGTACGCTCGAAAGCCGCTGTGAAAATCGCCGAGGTTCTGACCCAGAGTAATGTTTTCAATGATAGTCAAACAACGGTTGGCGATGTACTTCCAAACCGGCATACCACCTTGAAGTGCTTCCGCTCGACTGCGAATGCGAGAGCCCAGAATGATGTCGCAGTTGCCAAGACGAATCAATTCGGCAGCCACAGGAATCACTCGACTATCGTACTGATAGTCCGGGTGAATCATCACGACAATATCGGCACCAAGCTCCAACGCACGCGTGTAGCAGGTTTTTTGATTGCCACCGTAGCCCGTGTTTTTCTCATGACGTATGACCGTCAATCCCAACGCCTCAGCCGTCTCAACGGTATTGTCAGAACTACAGTCATCGACAAGAATAATTTCATCAACGCCGCCTGCCGGAATATCGCGAACGGTTTTCTCCAGCGTCGCTGCGGCGTTATACGCGGGCATAACGGCAATGATCTTCGGCTTGCTAATGGTGGGCTCAGAGGTGTCAGGCATATCGATTCTCGCTGTGCCGGACTGATCCTGTCCGCCAATAAAATTGCATTTCGTGAATTGGTTGGCCCGTACTTTATTAGAACAATCGTCTGATACCTTCAAACGGCGCGGCCTGCGAGTTTTTTAGACTCAAGGTTCTAAAGTAAAGCACGCAGGCAATCGACCACGCGGTCAATTTCCTGCATTGAATTATAGTGTAGTGCGCCAATTCGCAACGTGCCGGACGGTTCCAGCCCCGCCGCCTCAGTGAACGGCAACGCGTAGTGATTTCCAGCCCACGCGAAGACCCCCTGCTCTGCCAGTCGCTTGGCCAACTGCTGCGGAGTATGTCGATCAGACGTCATGGAAAATGTGGGAACGCGGTCATCGACTTCGTCAACATTGGTGATTCCATAAATCCTTAAACCCGAAACCGACGATACCCCCGCCAAAAACCGTAGAGACAACGCCGTTTCATAATCTCTGATTCGACTGAATACTCGATCCAGTTTTGCGACACGTTCGGAAGCCGTGGAGTCGGCGCATGTGTTGTGATCCTCATCGGCGGAAGCATCCAACGAAGTCAGATATTCTATCGCCGCCGCGACTCCTACAATCCCTTCGTGATTCTGGGTACCTGTCATCCACTTGCCCGGCAACGCGTCAGTTGATGGACGCAGCTTGTACGGACGAATCGTTTCCAGCAATTCGCGGCGACCGTACAAAATCCCCACGTGCGGCCCAAAGAACTTGTAAGCGGAACACGCCAGAAAATCACACTGAAGCTCTTTCACATTGATGCGACGGTGAGGTGCATAATGCACAGCATCAATATACGTCAACGCTCCAACAGCTTTCGCAGCAGCAATGATCTCACCAACCGGATTGATGGTACCAGTCGCGTTCGAAGCATAGCCAACAGCAACCAACTTCGTTTTGCTCGACAGCTTCGAACGGAAGTCGTCTATGTCGAGCGACCAATCATCTGGCTTTAGCGAAATATGATGCACGTTAACCCCGGCATCTCTGGCCGCCAAAACCCACGGCGTCACGTTGGAATCATGGTCAAGCTGACTAACGATGATCTCATCGCCCGCTCGCCACTGTTGAGCGATCGCTCGACTTGCCGCCAGAGTCATCGTGGTCATGTTGCCACCGAAGCAGACGGTGGCAGGATCCGGTGTTCCCAGAAAGTCGGCAACAACCTGGTGAGCATTTTCGAGCAACGCGTCAGATTCGCGAGCCGTCGCATGAGCCGCGCCGCGATTGGCATTCGTATTCAACAGATAGTGCGATACCGCGTCGGCGACAGATTGAGGAACCTGACTTCCTGCCGGGCCATCAAAGAATGCGACTGGCTGGCCATCTTGCTGCCTGGCAAGAGCCGGAAATTTCGAACGAACCAGATCAACGTCCCAACCAGCTTCAGCCATTTCTACGCTCACATAGATTTCTTGTTGCAGCGAACTTGTTCACATCGAATGAAGTTTAGAGCGACGCAGTCGCATTTCCGAGCGTCAGCTGGAATGATCTGACACACAGCCTCGTTCGACAGGTTAACGGCGGCGCAAAAGAAAGCGACAGACTTGAAACAAGCCTGTCGCAGTCGAATCAGATTTTCGAAATCAGCGTCGTTACTTACCGGAAGCTGTCACAACTTCCAGGTTCGGTACAGTGATCGATGTGATCTTTACTCGAGTGTATTTTTGACGATGGCCTGTGTGTCGACGGCTGTTCTTGCGGCGACGAAACTTCTGAACTTCCAGCTTTGGACCTTTGTCTTCAGCCAGGATAACTTCGCCTTCAACAACGGCTCCGTCAATCACAGGAGCACCAATAACACTGGCACCACCAGCGTTTGCCAGCAATACGCGGTCAAACTTAAGACTGGCACCAACTTCTGCGTCTGCAAGAAAGTCCACGGAAAGCAAGTCGCCTTCCTGAACGCGATGCTGACGACTTCCATTTTCAATCACTGCAAACATGGTCAATAACCCTGAAAAACGCTGGTCTTCAATACGCTGGGCGCCAAAGGCCAGCACTGTTCAAATGTTCAGTGTCAGCCGATAGGAGCTGACGGATCGCGGAGTATAACGCAACATTCGGATAGATCGAGCCGGAAATCGAGTCTCTCCCAAAGTTCCCAGGCAGTTTTCAGAAGAGAAAATCCGCCTGAACGCCTCCAATTCGCAAATTGCCGCCAGAATCTTGCCAGAACGGTCAAACCGCCGCAATTCTGTCGCGACTATGGAAATGGAAGTTTGCACGAATTGCGTACCGCTCGCCCGCCCACGCAAGGGCTTTCCGACCAGCGAACGGCACTCTCTCCGTTACTTCTGCAACAATTTTTGCTAATCCCGAATCACAACCGGCTTGCCGTTGTCATCCTTACACGTGACCAACAGATGTTCCGGAGCAACGTCTGATCGAGAAACGATATTCACAACCACATCGCGTTCATCTTCCAGAAGGATGATTTCTTTGCGTTTTCGGTTGTTCAAGTCGTTGGCGACTCGATCATGCGTCTCAATAACAATCGTCGCCACGTCGTCGTTGCTGGCGGCAGACATAACCAAACGCATGACTTCAATCGTCAGGCTTTCCGAAGTCTTCACCTGGCCGACGCCCTTACAGCAAGGACAGTCCTGGTAAACGCTTCGACGCAGCGACGGGCGAATCCGTTGACGCGTCATTTCGATCAAACCAAATGGGCTGATTCGAAGTACTCGCGTACGAGCTCGGTCGCGGCGAACAGCATTACGAAGAGCTCGCTCCACACCTCGACGATGGCGTTCTTCACGCATATCAATAAAGTCGTTAACAATCACTCCGCCAAGGTCTCGCAGGCGAATCTGGCGAGCGATCGCTTCAGCAGCTTTCAAATTCATCCGATAAGCCGTTTCTTCGGCGTCGTTGTCAACTCGGAAGTTGCCGCTGTTCACGTCAATCGCAACCAACGCTTCCGTCTGATCAATGACCAGGGAACCGCCGCCAGAAAGCGGAACGTTACGGTCCTGAATTCTGGCGATTTCGTCTTCGATGTTGTAATAGCTGAACAACGGTTCGGGTTCGGAAAAACGCTTCACACGGCTGACGTGCTTAGGCATCACGATTTTCATGAATTCGTGAGCGCGTTCGTAAGCTGAATCTTCGTCAATCCATACGGCATCAATTTCGCCGGTATAGATATCTCGCATCGTCCGAATCATCATGTCTGATTCGGCGTAGATTTCCGTTGGGCCAGTCGTCTTCTTTAGTTTCTCTACGATTGTTTCCCAAAGACGAAGCAGGTACTTCAGGTCTCGCTTCAAATCTGCTTCTTCGCGATCGACACCCGCTGTGCGAACGATAAAGCCCAGACCATCGGGCGGCTGAATGTTTCGCATCGCCTGACGAAGCTGCCGTCGAGCACGTTCGTCGGAAATCTTACGACTGACGCCAACTCGCTGAAGACCAGGCATCAAAACCAGGTAACGTCCCGGAATGGAAATGTAAGAAGAAAGTGTCGGCCCTTTGTTGCCGATTCCTTCTTTGATGACCTGAACCAGCACTTCGCTGCCACGCTGGAAAATTTCCTGAATGGGCGGCTTGTTGCGAGCGTTGCGTTCGTTCAGGTGCTTCGGTGGACGACCACCGCTGCCACGACCACCCGAAGGTGCTTCATCATCTTCGTCGCCGTCGTTGTCGTTGTCATCTCGGCTTGGATTATCCTTCACCAGATGTTTGTAATATTGGTACTCAACATCACTAACGTGCAGGAACCCGTTGCGACCGACTCCAAAATCGACAAAGGCAGCCTGAATACTGGGCTCAATGTTTACCACTTTGCCCTTGTAGATGTTGCCGACATAATTTTCGGCGCTGCTTCGCTCAACGTAAAGTTCTTCAAGAACTCCGTCCTCAACGATCGCAATCCGGCTTTCTTCCGGCTGCAAAACGTTGATCAGCATTTCTTTTTTCATAACTCAGCTTTCGTTCGTTGGAACGAACACCGAGCGTTGTCGATGGCACTTAATGTTACAGAACAAAACAAACTGGCCCCTTGCGAATCGTTTGATGCGGCAAGGTGTGCAAGCGTAAGCAACTTGTTGCCGTCAGTCGCAACACTGGTGGAATCCCAGGTCTGCGGCGGCAACAGGTCAGCTTCGTCAGTCAGCCAATCTGATACATTCCTTTCATTTTTTGGTTCGACATTAACCTCGAAAAGGTTGAGGTGTAGCACAGGTATTCAACCACTCGTCTGAAGGACCAATTTAAAGGAACCTTCATACGGCAGTGTGATTGTGTTTCTGCGACGCGTGTGTTCGTTTGTGTTTCGTAAAAGGCCTGTAGGTGGCCAAGAGTATTTCAGACAACGAGATCCGGGCAAATTCGTCCCAGTTCTCCCAAAAGGTAGTGTTCAACGTCCCGAGCCAAATCCAGCGAACACGCGTGTGCGGCTATTCGCTCAGCTTCGGGTATGGATATGTTTCTAACAACTTCTTTAAGTCGTGGGATGGCGTGCGGAGTGGCACTCACCTGCCGCAGTCCCAACCCAAGTAAAAGCGGCATAAAACGAGGGTCGGAGCTCATTTGGCCGCAGACCGTAACCGATTTACCGTGGCGTTCCCCAGCTTTCAGTACGGACTGTATCATTCTTAAGATGGAAGGATCGCCTGAACGGTACAAATTTGCAACCGATGGATCAGATCGATCACATGCAAGTGTGTATTGGATGAGGTCGTTGGTGCCTATCGAAAAGAAATCGACTTCTCTGGCAAATTCTTCGGCCAAAATGACAGCCGAAGGGACCTCAACCATCATGCCGATCGGCAAATCGCGGCAAAAATCTACGCCCTCGTCTTCCAAATCCTCCATGACGTCCATCAGGATCATCCGCGCTTGTCGGAATTCCAGCAACGAGGCAACCAGCGGGAACATGATGCGACAGTTGCCAAAAACAGCCGCCCGCAAGACGGCTCTAAGCTGCACCTTGAATAAAGGAGTACTTTGCAGGCTAAGACGAATGCTCCGCAGTCCCAGCATTGGGTTTTGGCTATCGGCAAAGCGATTGCGAAGCCGAGCAGGAACTTTGTCCGCACCAATATCCAGTGTTCGAATCACCACCGGATGATCGCCGCAGGCCTTCAACACCTGACAATACGCATCATAGTGATCCTGTTCTGTGGGCTCTTTATTGCCGCCAAGATACAAGAACTCAGTTCGATACAGCCCAACTCCGTCAGCACCGCGTTTCATACACTGGTGAACTTCTTCAGGAAACTCAATGTTCCCGAATATCTGTACCCGCTGACCATCCTGAGTTTCAGAATCCAGTATTTCCAGCGACTCCAGTCGCTCGCGAACACGGATGCTTCGCGCTTGCGAATCACGAAACCTTGCCAGCGTCGCTTCGTCCGGATCGATAATCACTTGCCCGTGATCGCCATCCAGAATGACCATTTCACCGCCGGAAACACCCGCCAGATAACGGCCCAGCCCAACAACTGCCGGAATCTCCAGAGCACCTGCCAGAATCGCCGTGTGGCTGGTATGACCACCAACTTCGGTCGCAAAACCAATAACAAACTCGGTATTCAGCGTTGCCGTTTCGCCGGGTGTCAGGTCGTGTGCCAGAATAATCACTGGCTGAGTCAGGTTGCTTAGTTCTTCACGACTTTCGCCCAGCAGCTTCCGCAGCAGACGCTTTTCCAGATCAAAAATATCCAGAGCACGCTCCGCAAGATATTGATCACCCAGGTTTTGCATCTGTTCTGCAAACCGACGCAGAGTTTTGCTGACGGCATATTCTGGAGAACAACATTCATCGCGAATCAGCGATTCCACTTCTTTGATCAGCCGAGGATCGCGAGCCATCTGCAAGTGAGCAGAAAAGATAGCGGCATATTGGCTTCCCAATTGGTCGCCAACCAGAATTTCGTGTTCTTCGATATCACGACACACGCTGTCGAGCGCCGTTTTAAATCGAACAAGTTCGACATCAACAGCATCGCGGCTTAGGTAATGACGAGGGATGCGGAAGTCTTCGGACCCCAGCACAAGGGCTGGTCCGACAACAACTCCTGGAGAAACCGGGATTCCGCTTCGAACCTGCATTCCTGCCTACATTCCACAACAAAACATCAAAAAAGAGCGTCCACCACAGCCCGAATTCGAGATACAGTGCCTCCAACCGCTAACATTACTGTCTCTATTGATCGCGAAGATCTTCGCTCAACTCGCCCACAAACCTTGCATCGCGGACAGAAACTGCAGCTTATTCAGCAAAGCTTTCCGCCTGCAATTCATCACCAATCGGCACTTGAACTACGTGTAAGTCTACCGATTCGAAGAACCAAATGTCGAACCGCTGCCCCAGAACGGTCAATTCGCCGCCAATTCGCTCAATAATTCAGGGAAAACACTCCGCGTTGAGAAATGCTTCGGGCAATCCAGATGACTGAATCAACTCTGGCGGTGGGCCAGCATCAGCTCACCCCCACCGATTGCAAGTCGCGGCCGCGGCAGCAAAATTAAGGACTTTTCAAGCCCTGAATCCCTTGCCAAGCCACCTACGTCTGGCGAACAAGACGCAGCTGGCAGCACATATCCACGGCACAATTCAGGCACAGCACTAATGCCTTGGTGGTTCGGTTTCCAGAATTTGCGCAACAGCCTGCAGAGCTTCTTCGGCGTCCGAACCAACAGCCTCAAGTGTCAACTCTGCTCCCGCTGTGGCACCCAGTAACATCATGTCCATGGCAGAACGGGTGTCGGCAATCTTACCGTCAAAACTGATTTTCACGTCAGCCGTAAAACCAGTGACAGCCTTCACAATTGCGCCAATCGGAGTCAAATGTAAGCCATTACGATGAGCAAGCGTTACCTGACGTATAACCGATTCATGCGTTTCCACGGGATGCCTCCATCAACACAAATGGCCGCGCAAATTTACGCGGCCATTCATTTGCGTTCGCAATTCTTATGTTTCTTCTTCGTCGTCGCTGCTGTCAGCTTCTGTCAGCAATTCCCAGATATCAGCCGTAGTCTTCGACTGCTTCAGGAAGTTGCAGAAGTCCTGACTTCTGAGATGACGAGAAATATTTTCCAAGCCACGAAGGTGGTCGCCCGGTCGATCTGGAGGCGAAACCAACAGGAACAGAATGAACACGCTTTCGCCATCAAGACTGGAGAAGTCTACTCCGCCTCGAGAGATCGCGACCGTAGCCACCAACTGATCAGCAGATGGGTGCTTGGTGTGAGGCACGGCAACGCCGTTACCAATTCCAGTTGATCCCAGCTCTTCTCGCTTCAAAATCGCTTCGACAACGGCATTTTCATCTTCAGCCTTGATGTTTCCTGAGTTCTTCAGGCTGGCCACCATTTCACGAATAACGTCTTCTTTGGAAGTCGCTTTCAAATCCGGAACGATGGCACTCTTTACGACAAAATCAGTCAACTTCATTTTCATGTAACCTTAAAACTTTATTCAAACCAAATTCTAACGAGGCTGCGCCTCAAGGCCGACCGAGCTCATGCTCGGCGGAATATTTTGATCGCCTGAAACACCAGAATCACAACGCCACACACAACATCCGTCGCCGCGTTGCCTGACTTTTGACACTCAATAAGTCAAAAACACTACAGACTGTCCGAAAAAGCAGCACACTGGCCGTTGTTCTGCATCGTCCAATTCGCGAACAAAAAACAGACTTCACACGCCCCGCTTTAACCGTTGCCACTTCGCAAAATCAACGTTGACTGCGTGCCTGCCAGAATGCCGACATCTACAAGAAAAACCTTGCAAGAAAAAAATTCGGTGTGAAATGCCGCAACCCTCCCAGCGTCTCCACAGATTTCACCTATTCCTCTTCGTCTCGATCAGTTTCTTCCAGATCAGCTTCGTCCTGATCGGTGTCTGGCAGACGAGTAACTTCGCTGACTGGCTTATCACGTCGATGATCTCGTGATTTTTCCTTGTAACGATGAACCTGCTGCTCCATCTTGGACAGAGTTCTGTCAAATGCGGCTCCGGCATCGTCGCCTTCAACGTGAGCAACGATTGTATGGTAACCTTCAATTTCAACCAACATTTCCACACTGACGCGACTGCCTTCAAATTCAATGGTCACGTCAATCTCACTGACTTCTCCAAGATAGCGCACCACTTTTTCGGACTTCCGAGTGATGTATTCTCGCATATCCTGACTGATGCTGCCGTGCCGACAAGTGATGGCAACCTGCATAGTTGTGACCTTCTGGAACATTCGCTGCCGCAAAAGCGGACAAAATAAGGTAAAACTCGAATTTCTCGAGTCCAATTAACAAGCCAGATGATCGCTCAATTCCGGCCGTAATCAATCTTCGACAGCTGAGAACATTAAGCTTTCCTCAAACTGCGGGCCGATTCTAGTTGCCCTTTTCCAGGAAAGTAAAGCACCTTGCCACCTTCCCAGTGCAAAGAAGTCTATCTTCCGAAGAAGCTTTCGTCACAACTGACTTGCCGCAGATCCCAAGATTTGTGGCCTAAGCCAGTTTCAACATCAAATCCTGACCACCAGGCACCAGTTCCTGAAGCAAGACATAATGCCACTCTTTGACCTAATCGCCACCTCCACCTTTGGCCTCGAAAACGTTGTCGCCAGAGAACTTGAGCAGCTCGGATATACGGATTGCCGTGTTTCCGATGGTCGAGTCGTATTTTCCGGCGATGCTCGAGACATTGCGCGCTGCAACCTGTGGCTGAGATCGGCAGACCGAATACTGATTCGAATGGGGGAATTCCCGGCTCCGGATTTTGGAGCACTCTTCGACCAGATCGTAGACCTGCCCTGGGCCGAAGTATTGCCCGTGGATGCCTGCTTTCCCGTCAAAGGCCGCAGCGTGCGTTCTCGACTGCACGCTGTTCCCAAAGTTCAGGGAGCAACGAAAAAGGCGATCGTTGAAAGCCTGAAGAAAACTCACAACCGGTTTCGCTTTGATGAATCAGGCGCAGAATTCCCCATTGAAGTGTCTCTGCTGAAAGACATCGCCACCTTAACCATCGACACAACCGGGCAAGGCCTTCACAAACGTGGCTATCGAGCCATCGTGGGAGTCGCCCCGTTGCGAGAAACAATGGCAGCCGGACTGATCATGCTTAGTTATTGGAATCCGGAACGTCCGTTGATCGACCCGTTCTGCGGAAGCGGAACGATTCCCATTGAAGCCGCCATGATCGGACGCAACATCGCTCCAGGACTACAGCGATCTTTCGCCGCAGAAAACTGGTCGTGGTTTGATCGCAGCATTTGGAAAGAAGTACGAATCGAAGCTCGCGACCTGCGGCTTCGTGACCTGCCGGCTCCCATCATGGCCTACGATCATGACCCAGGAGCCATCCGCTTATCTCAACGAGGTGCCACAGACGCGGGCGTTGGCGGAAGCATCCGGTTCGGCTGTCAGGAAGTGAGCGACCTGAAGTCTCCACTGGACTTCGGCTGCATCATCACCAATCCACCCTACGGCGAACGGCTCGGCGAAAACGACGAAGTGGAAGCCGTCTACCGAATCATGGGGCGAACGTTTGCATCGCTTGATTCGTGGAGCATCTACGTGCTGACGTCGTATCGCGGCTTCGAACATCTTTACGGAAGACGAGCCGACCGCCGACGAAAACTTTACAACGGACGACTGGAATGCCAGTACTATCAGTTTCAGGGACCAAGACCGCCCCGAGACGATGAAAACAGCGACAACGATGCAATCTGGAACAAATCGGCAGACACCGAAGAAGCCGCGACATCTGTCAATGAGCCTGAATCACAACAGGAACCAGCATCACAGATAACACCGGCAGCTGTCCACCAGGTGGATGCATCAGCGGTGAATTTCCCTGCCGTCCCGAATGAAAATCCACAGCCAGAACCACGTTCAACACCGGCCGCATTCAATCCATTCGAAACTTTTATTGCGGACTGCTCAGAAGAACAGCAGGCGTTAACTCTGGACGCCAATCCCATAGACGACTTCAAAAAGTAGTTGAAGACGTTACCCGACGTGGATTCTATTCCGGTGGTCGCATTTGTTGCTGCATAGCAACGGCTGCGGCCACGCCTCTTAGGTCGGCGTTCGCCGCATCGCCCAGAGTTCGGTCAAATGCATGCTGAGATATGAACGCGTCCTCAACAGATCCGCCCATAATCCCGGTTGCGCCGCTGATTTGCCGAGCCCGCGCCTTACGGTCATTTCGCGAACTCTGCCCTTCGCCTGTCGAACTGCCACTGTTTTGTTGCCGCTGGGGAAGGCAAAGGTAAATAAAGAAAACCAAAACGAGTCCACCCAAAACCGTCGTCCCCAAATTACCCACGCTGAATCTCCCGCAGCTTTAATTGAAACGCCAGGCAATTGACCGGTATAGTCAACAGTGGAATCTTAGTCCAATCCCGATGAATCCCCAACTCGGTTGCGTTTAGTCCTAAACGCAATCAATACCACGCATCCCAGGTAAGCAAAACTGGATGGCTCCGGAACCGCAGCAACTTCAAAATTTGAAAGCTGCAGATCGTTCATCGTCGCAGTCAACGTGCTGCCTGAGTTATTGATGCCTCGCACATCTTCCAGCAGATGCGTAAACCGAACACCACCAATCAACGTTGTTCCGGAGGTGATTCCAAGTTTGGCAGGAGTATTGAAAGCAGCATTGAAGGCTGCGGATGAATCTCTGCTTCCAGATGTTCCGGAAACAACGCTATCCATACCAACATTGTCTACGGTACCCGTTGAATCAGCCTGAGCAGTCCCGATTCCATTCTGGCCGTTTATCGAAGTATGGCTCAGGTAAGGCCCAATCAACGGAATTGCAGAGAATGGGTTGCCGTTGATATCCAAGTACTGAACAAACGCCGTTTCCCACAGGATCGCCGCCGTGTTACCGCTGGAAATTGAAAAGTCGGAGACATCCTGAGCCTCAACAGTCAGCGAATTTGGGTTAAACAGCACATCGATCTGCTGCGACCATTTGTGCCCCGGATTATTCACTCCCACGCTACCGCTTGCAGCAAGAACGCTCTGCAGACCAACACCAGAGACAGCATTCGCCGCGGTATAAGACACGCCCCCTGAAACGCCCCCCCCGAACGTACTGACCGACACCGTAAAATCGCTGCGGCCGTCCGCCACAAATCCGGCATTTCCGAAAAACAATCCGGTCTGCCCATTAATGACGTCGTAGTCACCAGGCCCCGAATAGCCTCCAGTTCGGACAAAGTCGTCGATAAAATCGAACGAACTAATGATCGCCGAATCAGCTGAAGAAACCGCACATGTAGCGAAAATAACATAGGCCAGAACTCGAGTCGCAAGCTGCAACATCGCCAATCTCCGCGGCCCGCGAATTTTTCGTCGATCGTCGCCACAAAAGACAACACCAAGGCTGACAATCCATGGCACACACAGGCAACCACAATGAATGCCCCTAGAATTAGTCTAGCAGGCAAATCAGCACATACAACCCAATGATTTCACGGGCTACGAAAAATTACAGCAAACCGAAAAAATCCAAGCCTTTTCGGCGACATCGAGACCTGGCACCATGTTCGAAGCCCGCATTTTTCAACACCAAGCTGCAAGTCGGCACCTCCATGCCAGCAAAGGCAACGGCTCACAATCAGTCGCCATTGCCCACAGCTTTCCAACCCAGCAGCAGAACCTGTCGAACACTACTCACCAACAGCTTTAACATCAGCCTTTTTCTTCTCAGCCTCAACCTTGGGGCTATCTTCATCAGCCTTTGCCTTCTCCTTCGCTTTCTCCGCATCCTGCTTGACCTGTTTGTCAGCCTTTGGCTTCGGCTCAGCCTTCTTGCCAATATGAAACCCTGCTGAAGTGCGGTGCCCCACTGCTGGCTTCAGCTCACGCAACCATATATTGCGAAACTTCACCGGGTCGCCATGGAACTGCAGAGCAATCGGGCCGGTTTCTGCGTGAGGAACATAGTGAGGTGCATCGACATAGCTGGTTGGACCCAGCAGTTCGAAGTGATTCAGCAACAACACGCCGTTGTGAATCAGAGTCACATAGCCGGGCGTTTCAACATCACCGTTTACCTTGAATACAGGTGCATTGAAGACGATATCGTAGGTATTCCATTCTCCCGGCTTTCTCATGGCATTCGCCAGCGGAGCCGTCTGTTTATAAATCGAACCCGCTTGCCCATCGAAGTAAGTTTCGTTTTCAAACGAATCCAAAACCTGCACTTCGTACAGCCCCATCAAAAAGATGCCGCTGTTGCCGCGTCCCTGCCCGGAACCTTTCACTTCAGTGGGAGCCGACCATTCCACGTGCAGTTGCATGCTGCCAAAATGCTGTTTGGTCCTGATTTCGCCCCCCTTGGGAATGGCCGCACCGTCTTCAACCAACCACTTATCGCCGTTTTCGAAGGCAGACAGATCCGTCCCGTTAAACAGGACAATTGCGTCCGAAGGGGCCTGATCGTTTGTTGTGCCGGGGCTCACCAATGGAGGCTCCTGCCAGTCCACACCGCTCTTCCATTCCTGAGCTTCAGCGAATGAGCAAACGTTGAAGACAATTGCCAGAATCACAACGAGAGAGCGATATGCCATTTTAATTAATCTCCGGATGGTTGGTTAAAATCGGTCAGGAATCGTATCGTGGCATTCTGGGGCCATGGTTGCAAACGGCGAACTGTGAGAAATAGGCGACTTAAAGATCTCGGTTTTGCAATCTTCTGAACGCAGGCTTCGCCCCTGCTTGTACTCACGATTGGTGGCTGAAATACTGCCGCAAAAGTGCCTGAATTCCGCCCTGCACTGTTTCCAGACGCGGTAAGAAACTGCCATCTCTAAATCTGTTCTCCCGGCGATTCCGGGGGCGGACAGCCAAACCAACGGAATATCGAAATGCTTTGGGAAGTTGAAATTCTGCCGTCTCAGGATTCTCGTGACCACGAAGGCCTGCGAATCCTGGCTGATGCCAAAAGCCTGGGAATCAATTCACTCACCGACGTTCGTTCTGCTCGATCATTTCTGATTGAAGGCGAGCTTTCCGAAACTGACGCCACCAAAGCCGCAGAAGTCCTGCTGTGCGATGCCGTTGTTGAACAATTTCGAATCACCGCGTTGCCGGACACTTCCTCCACAGACACAGCCTGCCTGAATGTGCTGCTGCATCCGGGAGTCACAGACAGCGTCGCTGAAAATGCAGCCAAAGCCCTGGTGCAACAAAATCTAAACGTCACCGCGGTCGCCACCTGCCGCAAATACTGGTTGACTGGCGAACTTTCCACCGCTGAACATTCTCGAGTCTGCTCAAAGGCCCTCGCCAACGACGCCATTGAATATCTCGTCGCCGGTCCGCTGCAACTGAAGGACCTGCACGTCGGTGGCGACTATCAATGCAACATCACCACCGTCGCCATTCGAAGCATGGACAGCGACGACGAACTGATGAAGTTGTCCGCAGAAGGTCAGCTGTACCTGCAGCTTGCCGAGATGCGCACAATCCGCGACTACTTTAAATCGCTCGATCGCGACCCCACCGACATCGAACTGGAAACCGTCGCTCAAACATGGAGCGAACATTGTTCGCACAAGACTCTGGCTGGCCGCATTCACTACATTGAAACTCAAGACGGCGAAACAGTTCGCGAAATTCAGTTCGAAAACATGCTGAAAGAAACCGTCTTCGCGGCAACGATGACCATCCGCAAAAACCTGGGCGACAAAGACTGGTGCGTCAGCGTGTTCAAAGACAACGCGGGCATCGTCACGTTCGACGAAAACCAGGACGTCTGCATCAAGGTGGAAACTCATAACCACCCGTCGGCCATCGAACCATACGGCGGAGCCAACACAGGACTTGGCGGAGTCATCCGCGATCCCATGGGCACCGGTTTGGGAGCTCGCCCGGTTTGCAACACAGACGTCTTCTGTTTTGCTCGCCCGGATTTCCCCGCCGATCAACTTCCACCCGGTGTTCTGCACCCGAACGCCGTGATGGAAGGCGTCGTTAGTGGAGTCCGCGATTACGGCAACCGCATGGGAATTCCCACCGTTAACGGAGCCGTCTATTTTGACGACCGCTATCTGGGCAATCCGCTGGTGTACTGCGGTAACATCGCGATGATTCCTCGCGACAAAAGCGAAGGCAAAGTTTCCCCCGGCGACCTGATCGTAGCCGTCGGTGGGCGCACCGGTCGCGACGGAATTCACGGAGCCACGTTCTCATCAGCAGAGCTCACCGAAGACAGCGAAAGCATCAGCGGTGGAGCCGTCCAGATCGGCAATCCTGTCACCGAAAAGATGGTTCTCGATGTACTGCTTGTCGCTCGAGATCGCAATCTATACACCGCCATCACCGATTGCGGAGCTGGCGGATTCAGTAGTGCTGTCGGCGAAATGGGCGAGAAAACTGGTGCTGAAGTGTGGCTGGATAAAGCACCGCTGAAGTATTCCGGCTTGTCATACACTGAAATCTGGATCAGCGAAGCTCAGGAGCGCATGGTGCTGGCTGTTCCCGAAAGCAACGTCGACGAATTCGTGAATCTGTGTGCTTCTGAAGGAGTCGAAGCTTCTGTGATTGGTAAGTTCACCGACACGAAAGAACTCGTGCTGAAGTACGAAGACGTTGAAGTCGGCCGAGTCACCATGGAGTTCCTTCACGATGGTCGACCGCCAGTCATTCGTGAAGCAACTTACAATATCGCGGCATGTGCCACTGGCTCTGCCGGTATCGATGCAGCACTTAACAAAACCGACTATACCGAAGATCTGAAGAAGATTCTGGGCAGCCTGAACGTTGCCAGTAAAGAGTCGATCATTCGTCAATACGACCACGAAGTTCAGGCGGGCAGTGTTGTGAAGCCGCTTGTCGGCATCAACAACGACGGGCCATCCGATGCGGCCGTTGTGCGCCCTGACCTGAAATCCAACCGAGGACTCGTCGTCAGCTGCGGCATGAACCCACATCTCGGTGACGAAGATCCGTACTGGATGGCGGCCGCCGCAATCGACGAAGCCATTCGCAACTGCGTGGCTGTGGGAGCTGACCCGTCAAAAATCGCGATCCTCGACAACTTCTGCTGGGGCAATACCGAACGCCCCGAAACACTGGGAACGCTTGTTCGAGCCGCCTTGGCCTGTCAGGACATCGCCATTGCGTACGGCACTCCGTTTGTTAGCGGCAAAGACAGTCTTAACAACGAATTCAGCTACGAAGATTCAGACGGCAACCGTCAAACGGTCGCTATTCCATCAACGTTGCTAATCACTGCGTTGGGGCAGATTGACCACGTTGAACAAGCCGTCACGATGGACCTGAAAGCTGCCGGCAACAAGCTGTATCTTATCGGCAAGACCAATCCGGAGGAACTTGGCGGCAGTCACTTCAACCTCGTCAACGGCATCGAGGGTGGCACTGTCCCACAACTGGTCGCCACCGCAAACCTTGCCAACTACAAAGCTCTGCACGCCGCCATCAAAGCCGGACTTGTTCGCAGTTGCCACGACCTCAGCGAAGGCGGACTCGCCGTTGCCGTCGCCGAAATGGCATTCGCCGGGGGCGTGGGAGTCACACTCAACAGCGACCTGACCGCCGCCGATCTGTTTGCCGAAAGCAACGGGCGTTTGGTCGTGGAAATCGCACCGGAAATCGCAGCTCAGTTCGAACAAATCGTCACGAATATTCAACAAATCGGAATGACGAACGACAGCAATCAGTTGCAGATCGGTTCATCGCTAAACGCAAGCCTTGACGACCTCAAAGCGGCATGGCAACAGCCACTGCAACACTAAGGAATCCCAGGGAAGAATCTGGTCGAAAGACTTGACGCGATGGTCAGCGTGCCGTTGCGCTGACCATCGCGACCTGTGAGTGAAGTTGAAACACGCCAGACGAAGGACAAGCGGAGAAAGCTATCAGGGCACACACCCAAAGTAGTCATGGAAAGCCACGCCAACCACAAGCAGGAACGAACCTGCCGCTGGTTCAATGTGTCACATGAGCGCAACGACGCACTCACCCAACACTCACTCGCCTGTCGATTAAGACGGCCTTCCCATGTCCGCCACATCAATTCAAACGGATACACAACTGCAGACGGTTTCTCGCCGACTTGCTCCTGAAGATATTCAGGTTGGCAACTTCGTGACCATACTTCAGCAGGTTCTGGAACTGCCAACGTTTCTGTGGCTGGGCGAAACCGCCGCTGTGGATCGCGAGCGCCCTGTCGCGTACCGCCACACTCCTGCCAACAGTGGAGAACCACTCAAAGTTCTGGCCGTGTGTCTGCCATTTGTTTATGTCGAAAACACCTCCGGAGAACCAGCTACGCTCGATGTACGTCGCAGCGAACTCGCAGAATTACCGGCCAGCTACGTGGAAGTGATTCGCCGAAAGCGGAAAAAAATCATCGCCAAAGCAGCTCGAAAAACCGCAGGCCGAACGAAAAAGCTGAAACGCCGCGCCCGATAGCTGCGAAGCCGATCTGCAACGGGCCGGAATTCATCAGGCTTTGTATCGACCCTGCTGTTCCGAGTCGGTAGACTAAATGTCCCCACGACGATCCTACCTGCTCTGCGAGTCTCATCATGCTGTCTGTGAACGGCCCCTATTCCCCTGGAAGAAAACTCTGCACCGGAGTGTCTCGACGAGACGCACTGCGAATTGGTGGACTTGGCGCGGCTGGTTTAAGCCTGCCTCAACTTCTGAAAGCCGAATCCGCAGCGCCTTCTGCAAATCGGCAACGACACAAATCCGTCATCATGATTTACCTGTGCGGCGGCCCGCCACATCAGGACATGTATGACATCAAAACGGCGGCTCCCAAAGAAATTCGCGGCGAGTTCCAGGCAATCGAAACCAGTGTGCCAGGAATCGAAATCTGCGAACTGCTGCCGGGCATCGCACGAAACATGGACAAGGTTGTGCCGATTCGATCAATGGTGGGAGCAAAAGATGCTCACTATTCGTATCAGTGCATGACCGGATATCACGAACAAAACGCAGCCGCCGGTGGATGGCCCCATTTTGGTTCTGTGGTCAGCCATTTTGAAGGCCCGGTTTCTCCCGGCACACCGCCCTTCGTCAGCATGTGTTACACGACGAAACACCGCCCCTACAACGAACCAACGCCGGGGTTCCTCGGACTTGGTCATTCTGCATTTTCACCAAAGGGGCCTGGTAAAGACGACCTGGTGCTGCAGGGAATTACGGCCGATCGACTGGGACATCGCCATCAACTGCTGGCGTCTTTTGATAAGTTCCGGCGAGACTGCGATGCCAGCGGAAAGATGACCGGCATGGATACCTTCACCCAACAGGCGATGGGTATTCTGACATCACCGGAACTGTTCAACGCGCTAGACGTGTCGAAGGAAAGTCAGGAAACTCGTGACCGCTACGGAGCTCAGGACGAATCAAAGCCTCGCGGTGATGCCGCACCAATGTGTACTCAAAACTTTCTGGTGGCACGACGGCTTGTCGAAGCCGGAGCTCGCGTCGTCACCGTCAATCACAGCTTTTGGGATTGGCACGGCAACAACTTCAAGACGGCTCGCGAAGAACTGCCAATCTTCGACAGAGGCATCAGCGCGCTGGTGGAAGATCTGCACGAACGCGGCTTGCAAAACGATGTGACGGTGGTTGTTTGGGGAGAATTCGGCAGAACACCAAAGATCAACAACAACGCTGGCCGCGACCACTGGCCCGGAGTATGCGGTGCATTGCTGGCTGGCGGAGGCATGAAGATGGGGCAGGTGATCGGGTCGACAGACCGCCTTGGTGCCGAAGCCGCGGACCGCCCTGTCAGCTTTCAGGAAGTGTTCGCAACGATCTACCATAATCTTGGCATCAATCTGGAATCCGAACGCGTGTTTGACTTCCGCGGCGTGCCACGTTCGTTTGTCGAATCAGGCGTGAAGCCTATTGCAGAACTGGTTGGCTAAGAATGCCTACGCAGCGTTCGAGCAACTCAGATTCCCATATTGGCCAGACCGTCACTCAGCCGTTCCAAAAGCCCGCCAATCTGAGGATGATGAACTTCGAATTCCACAATCATATCCTTCAGCCGCTGAGACAACGATTGATCCGGTGAAGCTTCCTGCCCAGCTGATTCACGACCTTCGTCCAGAAGAACGCGAATCTGGCTTGTCAGATCAACCAACAGTTCGCGAGTCTTGTCGTTGACATCTGTAGTTGTGCTTAGCGTTTCCTGCAAGTTCGCCAGTGTGCTGTTCAAGTCTTCCTGAGTCATCGCCGGTCTCCGATCTGGGTTGATAGATGAAGCACATTGTAGCGTTCGCCGCAATTAATCGTACCTGGAAGCCTACACTAAACCGACTGGAACTGACTCAAAGCAGCTGCATAATTGATGGTGAGACGCAAACGTGAAGTTGTTGCAGACTCGATTGCCAACGAACACAGCCGCGTTCACCGTGGCGTGAGACCTCACACCATGGTGAACGCGGCTGCAGAAGTGAGTCCGCGTTCTGATCGACTAGCGGTGATGTCGACCACGATGGTAATCGTAGTGACCTGGCTGCACGTGCAGGTGATTGCCGTGTCGATAAACTGATGTTGGATGATAGTCGTAATGACCGCGAGTTCTAAAGCTGCTGACCGTTCGTGTCGGATACCCGTAGCTCGGGAAACTGTTATAGCCAATCGATACAGAGGTTCGCGGTGAGAAGCTGTTGTAACCAATACTCAGCCCTGAACCGCCTCCGTAAAAGCTGTTGCCTCCGTAGTACCCAACTCCACCACCATAGTAACCGCCACCACCGTAACCACATTGAGCAGATGCCTGGTCACTCATGAAGACCCCGCCAACTGCGACAGCAAACGCTGCCAACATCATTCGTTTCATCATTTGAATTCTCCTTGTTTGCGTCGTGCGAAACGTGAAATCAAAAACCGGAAGACGAATGAAGCGAAGGTCGTGCCGTTTATGCCGATTCTCCCTAAGTCCAGTGCCGCAAGGATATTTCGCCGATTGAGCTCCTGTAAGGACATGCCGTCACCGTCACAACTGCGCAACACTTGCCATCAAATCGACTACATCTGGAGTTCCTCATGGCACAGGTCGTTTTACCAAAGCTGGCTCTTGCGGATTGCAAACTCCTGCAATTTGTGCGAATCGTCGATTCGGAGTTTCTTCATGATATTGCGTCGGTGAGTGTCAATGGTGGCCCGAGCGACATCCAGTGCTTCGGCAATTCGCTTCGGTGCGAGCCCGTCGCCGATCAGCTTAAGAACCTCTTTCTCTGACGCGGTCAGGGTCTTCATCCGGCTGGGAAGCCGAATGCTGGTTGCCACAATTTTTGCGTCTGCAAGAGATGTGGACTTCAACCAGACGTTCATGTCAACACTGCGACCATCGATACTGACTTCAGCCTGAAACTGCTGCGGCTCACCAAGGATCAAACAACGGGAATAAGCTGTCTTAACAGACTCGACATTGTCACTCGTGACCCACTTCCACGCAGGGGTCCCCAGAATCAAATCAAGGCAAAAACCCCATGGAGCTCGCTCGTCAGCCCAGACGAACCGCCCTTCTCTATCCAGCAGTGCAATTGATTCGATCATTTTCGTGATTTCAACAAGAAGGAAGTAATGAAATGCGTGATAGGCAGGGGGTGAAATGTCGGCTAGAAATGGTCTAGTCAGAAGATGTAATAACAGGCACGCACATTCACTCAACCAGAATATCATGCTAGACAATCTCAATCCAACAATCCAGCAATTTACCAGCGAGTTCGATGACCCATCAAGCCACTGCCTCAGCCACGACCTGGCCGAAATCCTGATGATTATTCAGGGATGTTGTGAACTGATGCCCGAAGTAGGTCAAACACAACAAACAAGACTAATCGCAACGATGCTGTCTGCGTGCCGTCGCGGAGCTTCCATGCTGACTCCGGGAAGGATTCGTTCAAACTCTCAGGATGTGGATCCAGCGTCGTCCCATCTTGCCCAGATCGTGTATGAAGTCTCGCAAATGGTTGGCGCCGCGAATCCCGACATCCACATCAGTGTCCCGATTATCAGCGATGACCTGTGGATAAATATGCCATCGCCAGTCCTTTTTCGTTGCCTGATGAACGTAGTCACCAACGCAGCGGAAGCAGTGTGCCGAGACAACAATCGATCAGAGCTGCGTGAAATTGAAGTCTCGGTCGCTTCGATTGGCAAAGTTGCCAGAATATCTATTACAAACTTTGGCCCCGTCATTGCCGCTGAAGTTATGGACAAGATATTCACTCCGTACTTTTCAGCACAGGTGAATTCAAATGCAAAGAATCGAGGCTTAGGTTTGTTCATTGTGCGAACATTGCTGCAACAGTTTGGCGGAACGGTCAACGTGCATTCGTCGCTCGACTACGGCACGACGTTTCAAATCGATGTGCCGATCAAGTTCCAATTCCAACTGTGACGAAACCGCGTTCGCCAGATTTTGCGCCTACTTCAAACCGCGACGAATCAGCAAAGCATCAACCGTCGGCTCCTGCCCACGGAATGCCTTGTATGACTCCATCGGATCTCGACTGCTGCCGCGAGACAGCACTTCGCTGCGAAGCTTATCACCGTTTTCTGGTGTTGCTCCACCGTTGCTTTGCATGTATGCAAAGGCATCAGCCGCCAAAACTTCGCTCCAAAGATAGGCGTAATAGCTGGCTGAATAACCGCCACCCCAAATATGAGCAAAGTAAGCAGTCCGATATCGCGGAGGAACTGCCGCAATATCAACGCCATACTTCTTCAAAGTCGCCGCTTCAAACGCTTCGATGTCGTCTGGAATTTCATCTGCCGACAAAGTGTGCCATTCAAGGTCCAGAATTGCGGCGGCCAGATATTCCAGAGTATCAAAACCCTGATTGAACTTACTGGCACGAATTACTTTTCCCAGCAGCTCTTCCGGAATGGGCTCCCCGGTTTTGTAGTGAACCGCATAGTTGCTAAGAATGCCTGGTTGAATGGCCCAGTCTTCTTCAAATGTTGATGGAAACTCAACAAAGTCGCGCGGCGTTTCGGTGCCGGAAACCGAAGGGTATGTAACATCAGAAAATAGTCCGTGTACCGCGTGCCCCATTTCGTGAAACATGGTCGTTACGTTATCGAAACTGATCAACGCCGGTTCGCCTTCCGCAGGCCGAGCATTGTTTAGCACATTTACAATCACGGGCTTCTCATTCAGTAACCTCGACTGATCCACAAACGAGCTCATCCACGCTCCACCACGCTTGGAGTCTCGCTTGAAAAAGTCGATATAGAACAAGCCAACCATAGAACCGTCGCGATTCAAAACATCAAAGACACGCACTTCGGGATGATAAACTGGCAGATCTTTGCGTTCGCGAAACGTGATCCCGAACAGTCTGTTCATCGTATGAAAGACGCCTTTTTGCAACACGCTATCGAGTTCGAAATAAGGCTTCACGGCGGCTTCATCGACGTCAAATCGCGATTGACGCACCTTTTCTGAATAGTATTCCCAATCCCACGGTGCCAGTTCGTGGTCTGCGTTAAGCTCCGCCATTTTCGCCTTCAGGTCGGCAGATTCCTGCTGAACGCGGGCCACAACTCCCGGAACAAGATCCGTCAGCATCTTCCGGGCGGCATCCGGAGTCTTCGCCATCTGATCCTGAAGCTTGAACGAAGCATGGTTTTCGAACCCCAGTAGCTTCGCACGTTCCGCTCGCAAAGTGGCAATTTCCAGAACGAGCGGGCGATTGTCAATGCCACCATTCTTCCCAAGACCACGATAGGCCGATGCTTCCCAAACACGCTGTCTTAGGCTGCGATTATTTAAGGAACTCAGAACCGGCACGCGAGTTGTGTTGCTGATTTCCAGGACATACTTGCCCTCAAGCCCGCGTTCCTTTGCTGTCTCAGCCGCAGCAGCAATGTCTGCCGCAGATAACCCATCAAGCTCAGCAACGTCATCGACAACCACCGAACGTTCTTTGGTAATGGCCAGCAGGTTGTCATCAAATTTTGTTTCCAGCGTTGATAGCTGCTCGTTCAGCGATCGAATGCGGCCCTGTTGTTCGTCTGTCAGTTTTGCACCAGCGCGAACAAATTCATCATAGTGATGACGCAGCACCTCATACTGCTCTTCCGTCAACGCCACCGAATCGCGTGCTTCGTAAATCGCGGCAACTCGAGCGAACAATCCTCGATCCAGCAAAATGTTGTCTGAATGAGCGGCCAGCAAAGGAGCCAGCTCAGTCTGAATATTCTGCAGATTTTCGTTGGTATGAGCAGATGTGAGGTTAAAGAAAACCTGTTGCACTCGATTCAGTAGTGCTCCCGTTTTTTCGTATGCCTCCACCGTATTTTGAAATGTAGGCGGCTCTGCCTGACCAACGATGTCTGCTATTTCCTGAAGCTGCTGTTTCATCCCCGCGGTAAATGCTGGCTGAAAGTGCTCTGTTCGAATCTGATCAAATGCCGGTGTGTGAAAGGCCAGGCTGCTGACAGAAGCGAACGGATTGTCAGAAGGCAGTGCCAACGTGGCGTCAGAATTTTTATTCACGAGATTAGAACCATTTGAAGAAGGCAAAGCCTGCTGATACGACATTGCAGGTTTCGAAACACAGGCAAGAATCAGGAACGTTAGAAAAAAACATTTCAATCGGGACATTGTTGTTTCACCTCGGTGAATAAATAAACCGTTTCGCCTGAACCACCTGAAGTGTAGTCGAACTTTGAACGCTGCCCACAGTCCACGCGTCCTTTCTGCCAAAAGACAACATCGCCTGGGTTTTCAGCCACTGGAATTTCGCTCAGGTGTTTCAATCACTGTCGTAAGAATCGACGGTACCGAAGCCACTCGGTCATACATTCACAGCAACTGATGTGCGCCCGCTACTCTTTCACGAGCACCGTTTTCAGCCCGACGGCTTTCCCATCCAATTGCCAGCTGGGGCTGATGTCAACGCCCAGATGAGTGAGTCCAGTAACAGGAAGATCCACCACGTACGTCGGCTGCTTAAGCGTGCCCTTTTCGGCGTTTGGACCGCTGACGATCAGAAAGGTTGTAAGAATTTCCGGAACCTCGTGCCCTCCGCCGTGGCCTTTGTCTTTCCCACCATGATCAGTCGACACCAAAACCAGCCAGTTCTCCATGGCGTAACCGGAACGACTTTTCATTGCATTCACAACCGTGCCAACGTGTTCATCAATGGCTTCAATCGCGTGAATATATTCTGGTACCGAGGGATGAAAACCATGCTTATGGCCCGTTTCATCAACGGCTCCAAAGTAAACCATCGCGACATGCGGTTCCTCGCTACGCAAAAAATGCGAAGCTTCTTTGGCAAGCAAGGTATCTTTCTCCGCATAGTCGTCAGCACCGTCCGCCGGGTACGCAACTCGCACATCGGCCGATTCCACAATGTATTTATCAATCGGTTCCCAGTTAACAAACGAACCGGTTCTGGCATTCGGAAACTGCTGTTTGATTCGCTTAAAAAAGTGAGGGAAAGCTTCGTAATTTCGGCCTTCGAATTTATTGTCGTGTACGCCGTGCTTGTCCGCCCAGACTCCTGTTAGAAAACTGGACCAGCCGGGACCACTGACCGTGTCGTTCTTTTGATACCGGTGTCCCAGAATTCGCGTCGTATCTGAAAACGCCCCTTCGGCAATCAAAGCGTCAAGGTTGGGAGTATTCGCAGTCGCCAACGCATCCGGGCGACAGCCATCAATACCAATAACCAAAAGCCGATTGACTGGCACCCGGGGAAGATTCCGCGTGCTCCGCGCCTCATGTGATTCCTGAAAACGCAGATAGCTTTCTGCAGCAAGAACATCGATCAATCTGAAGCCACCCAGATTGCCGACATCAATGATCCGCTTGTGGTTCTCCTTCACATAGTCCGCCAGCTTCATAAAGTTGCGTTGTTTTCGCCCCATTAGAAATTCAGCGCCGTGACCGTCTGTCAGCAGGTCCAGAGTTTCATCTTTGTGCTGACTTATCCAGTCGACCAGCGGCTGCAAACGATCCGGTGCTTTGTAATACCCGTTGCTCCAGGTGGCATAAATCGGCAGTTCTGCGACAGCAGCAGAGCCGGTTTTCGCCGTCACCCCGCCAACTCCCGCGTTGTTGTCGTAGTTCCACAGCATAATGTGAACCTCAGTATCTTCCGGCAGACCGAAGAACTGCTGCGTACCGCGTTTCATGTGAGTCGCAGCGGCGATGTTCAGAATAAAGTCATCACCCCAGAAATACGGACCAAGCACGGGTTCACCCAATGTAGGCTTCAAACCCAGAAAGACGTAGGCGTTACCTTCATCTGGAGTATTTTCGATCTTTAGAGTTCCGCTACCAAAAGCACGCATTTCCACCTGAACTTGGGCGTCAGCCATGACCTCAACATCGCTGACAACTCCATGAAGCATTAGCGGATGGTCGTCATCTTTCTGTGAAGGAATTGACGTTCTGCCTGGCCAGCTCTGAGCCACCAATCGATACTTCCCCGCCGGCACATCGCTGATTTCGAACCGCCCTTCGTCGTCAGTGACTCCGTGCAGCCAGCCTTCCATGCCGCTAAAATTGCCGCGAAAGGCAAGTGGCGTTCTGTTGGAAGCAACAATCGGCCAGCCTGTTTCGGCTTCACAAAGAAACACAAATACGGCCGAGGTGCGACTCAGTTTTCCGTCTATTGTCAACAAACGTCCACTGATTGTGCCACGGTTCTGACTGGCAACAGTCGGTTCCGAATCCGTTTGAGCAACAACTGGTTCCTGAGCCAACGTGAAGGTTGAGGTCGCAAATAACACCAACCAGATCAGCGGAAGTTTCATAAAGTCGCAACTAACAGACATCACATGATTCCCTCGACTAAAAACAGCGTCGCCATCTTTTGATGGTGGCGTAAATTACTCTCAGATTGTGCACCAAGGCTGAAGATCGCATGAAACGTCAGAAGTCATTCAGGACGACCTGAACTCAACAGGCAAGAATCAGTTATTTCGTTTCTTCAGATGGATCAACGCCTCCGAAAAGGTGCCATCATTTTTCTTCATGGCGACCCAGGCCTTCAACGAGCCGTCGGGCTGCAGCTGATAAGTCAAACCACCAAACCACGCCGTTTTGTCCTCAACCTTGATCAATGGGAAGTCGACCGATTTGTCTTTCTCTTCCCACCCAACAAAGTCTTTGCCGAAATGCTTGAGCCGCAGCACAACCTTATTGTCTTTACGCACCAAGATAAAAAATTCAGAAAACACAAGCTCTTCGTCTTTGACCATCCGAAACATTCCAACCATGCATCCGCCAGCAGGGGAGCTCCAGGTTTCGTCGCACTTCGCGCCAAGACCTTCGCCGCTCCATTCCCCTTGTAGCCAGGCAAATTCAGACAGCATGGCGTCAGCAGCGACGGCATCTGTCGATACTTTCATAGTGTGCTCCGTGAGCATTTCCTGAGCGACGGCCTGAGGCCCGATGATGGACAAAAGCAAAACACAACACACAACTAAAGCGTTTTCGAAGCTGCATGGTTTCATAGTCAACTCGCTTACGATCGTTCGGGAATAACAAGAATTGGCAATCAGAGGCCAGCGGGGCCGAATTCGAAGTTCACAGGATTGCTGTCGTTGATATCAGAAATCACAGCCGCTTTTGCTGCCAATTTTCCGCAAAGATGATTGGATGAATCGAAGTAAGACCGCAAGCTTCCATCGACCTCGGAATCGACAGCCACGTCGCTGTCGCGCGACTGGTGCCTGGAAATCGCTGTAACCAAGTAAGGCGTGGACAATCTAACGGGAACCTGAAACTTTCCCAGTTCGTCCGCGTCCACAACAAAGCCTCCCAACACTGCTAACGCCGCCTCAGTGATTTTCCGATCGGGATCAGCAGGTTCTTTCCGTAGACTTCGCCCGTCAAACTTCAACGTTCCATTTCGCACAACCGGCAATGCAATAATCGTCGCGCCGTCATCGGGTAACACCTTGCCGCTACCATCAACATAGGTAACGATTCCTCGCACACTGCCCTGCCCTTCAAGCTCAAGTTCAGCGCCCACCTTTGCATCAACCGGATGCTGGTTCTGAACATCGGGCGATTCAGAATCGCCAAACAGTTTGCCGGATGACTTTGCAAGCCACCAGCCAGATCCTAAACCGATCGCCAGCATCAACAGGCACAGCAGCAGCCAGCTCAGGGACGCAAACTGTTCGCGGCGATCGACAGCTCGCATATCCGCAAGTAACTCGTCCGAAACAACGCCACGTGAATCGGATTCGTCCCATCCCGCCAACTCTGCCAGTGAATCACTGATCGCAACGGGGTCGTCCTGAAAATCAAAGTTCGATGGTGAATCCGCACCATCGCTGACTATTGCAACAGGATCGATCGGCCCCACAAAATCGGCGGGCAACGGTTCCAGCGGAGCAGTCTGATTCTGCCGCGAAATGACGGGCGTTACTGTACGCCGTGGCTCAACCGGTGCTTCATGCGTCACGGCAACATCGCCATCGCCTAAAGTCGACAGTTCGGACAATGCAGAGATTAATGCTGCGTCGCTCTTGGCTTTGGCTGAAACCGTAGGCAACTTTCGAACTTTTCCATCAAGCTCAGGCACGCGCAAAGATCGTCCACACTGAGGGCAGTCAACAACTGCTCCTGCGCGAGAAACAGAAATCCCCAGAAGCTGTTGGCAATATTTACACCGAAATTTGATCGGCATGGCGCGGCCTCGTGTTTCGAAAAGTCAGCCAATCATGGTACACACTTTCACCGAACGAAGTGTAACCACTGAACGCTATTTTCCCGAAGCCCCCCTTCGCCCGCAATCGGCTCGAACCTGAATCGTAATCGTCAGTTGCAAGTGTCAACGGCCTGCCCGTTTTGCGACAAGCGACACTCCTAAACCTTCAAAAACCGCCACTAATTATCCAGCGAAACAGCAACGGGGCGTTGATCAAGACTGTCGATCGCTTCAGAACGCGAACTTAAAATTGATCCCGCCGTGTTATCAAAGAAGTTCGTCATCTCAACAATCGCTGGCCCCAGCAAAAACAGGAACACAGACGGCATCAGGCATAAAGCGGTCGGAAACAACAACTTAAACGAAGCTGCATTCGCCCGCGAATCGGCTCGCTCTCGCAGCGAACTTCGCATGCTGTCGCTGTAGTCTGCAAGGGCCTGAGAAATGCTGGTTCCCGTGGTTTCAGACTGCAGCAACAGCGATGTAAACGAAGTCACTTCCGGCGAATCAACGCGAGCCGAAAAACTTCGCAACGCATCACTCAGTGAACTAACACTGGACTGCTGACTGACGATTCTCAATTCCTGCGACAGGGCCCGGTGAACATTCGTAATCTCCGGCCCAATTCGCTTTAAAGAAGCAGGAACGGTTAACCCCTGACTGACACCCATGTTCAGCATATCCAGCACGTCGGGTAAGCCACGTTCGATGTCAACACGACGCTCAGCAGCTTTGGAACTCACCACCAATGGAGGTACGGCCCACATCAACAACGGCCCCAAAACCAGCAACCCCAACAGCAAAGTTTCAAGCTCAGGCGGAGCAGCCAACAACCAGAATCCGACAACTAAAATCGCCAGAAATGCCAGAACAAATCGAATCGCATTCAGATTCAACCAGGCAGCTCGAGAATAATATCCGGCAGCGACAAGATTCTTACGCTGGATTTCCCGACGACGATCAGACTCGGGTAACAATTGAGCAATCGCAGATGTCGCGGCACCAAACACGAAGTCATCATCTGGTATTGGCAATTCTTCCGGGCGAGGCTGCGGCAGCAGATTTCCTTCTGGCTCAGCACCATTGATCATTCCGGCGTTCACTGAAAACAGCGATCGGTGTTTCGCGTAGTCACTTCTGACAGGTTCGATGGATGACCGTACCGCAGAAGAACTCACGAACTTCTCAACGGACAATTCTTCTGCTGGAAATTCTGATTCATCAGCAGACGGAGAACCAGAGCTTCGCTGCCAACGCGTTTCACGGAACTCACGAAATGCAACGACGCTGTGATAGATCGTATAGCACGAAGCCAGAACAAGTATTGTTAAGGTTAGCTCAACAAACATAAACAGCTCCGGAAGTTCAGTTGAGCTGAACGACGCTCTGATAAGAACAATATACTGGCAACGACATTCGAACCAGGTTCAAATTCTGCCACACTTTGGCTGGCCCTAAAATCGAGCACTACGCTTCAGAATGCGGAACACTGTTAGTGCCCCAACAACCTGCAACAAGATTGCCCCAACCAGTGACAACCGCCCCCAGAAAGACGACAACAACTGCTGCAGATAGCCTGGGTCGCGATACGTATAAAACACCACAATCAACGGCGGAACAATCAGCATCAGCACCGCCCCCATGCGGCTGGCAATCGTCGCCGCTTTTAGTCGGTTCAAAAAATGCAGCCGATCGCGAACAGCGGTCGCGAATCGTTCCATGACCTGAATCAGATCTCCGCCCGTATCCTGATGAACCTTGATTGCCGAAGTAAACATCGTTAAAGCCGACACCCCAGTGCGTTCGGAAAGGTCCTGAACGGCAGCACCTGGATCAAGCCCCATGTCACAGCGTCGCACCGCCAGTTTTAATTCGTCGCCCAAAGGCGACGGTGTATCCGCAGCCACCAGCTGCAACGCGTTTTCAATACTTCGCCCTGTCCTGGCTGCCCGAGCCAACTCTTCCGCCATTGCCGGAAGCTGCTCCATAATTGTTTCTTGTCGTTGACCTCGCCGATTTGCCGCAATCCCAATGGGTATCAGCAGCCCAACCAAAATGCCGACAGCCGTGATCACAAAACCCTCAGTCACAACAAACGCAACACCGCCAACAGCCAGTCCGCACAACGCACACAGCATTAGCCATATCGCAGGAGAAGTCTGAATTCCAGACTGCAACATCAGCCGATCAAAGCTGCCATTAAGCTTGTCGCCGGGTTCGTTGCGTCCTGATGAAAACCGAATTTCATCTTTCAGTATCGCTCGAAAAGCAGGCTGCGGCTCAATCGCAAAGCTGTTTGAATTTGAAGTCATCGTGAACTCCGAACAAGGGCTTCGCCCTTGACCCAGTGGCGTGGGATGCAGAAAGAGACAGGACGTTCGAATCGCCGAGCCGCTCCGTTGTCGCCACGAAAAGCATTAGCAACAACTACAGCACCTTCATTTCAAGTTCTCGCGGCACAAACAGCGGGCGATATCGATCAACGGCGACTCCCGTCTGGCTAAGCCGCCTAAGCGCCTGGGGCTCGTAGCCGGTAGCGTAAAATGCTCCCAAAGACTTACCATCTTTGGTTTCGCCCGTTGAACGATAAACAAAAACATCTTCGACGTGATACTCGCCATCTTTGACCGCCACCACTTCTGAGATTCGACTGATACGGCGTTCACCAGTGTGCAGACGAGTCACGTGAATCACAATATCGATTGCATTAGCGATGTATTGGCGAGCAATACGAGATGGCAGATCAGCTCCGGAAAGTGCAATCATCATTTCCAGGCGATCTAAAGTTTCACGAGTATTGTTAGCATGCACGGTGCTCATCGAACCATCGTGTCCGGTGTTCATGGCTTGTAGCATGTCCAGCACTTCGCCACCGCGTGATTCGCCGACAATAATTCGATCCGGCCGCATTCGCAATGCATTCCGCAACAGATCGCGTTGAGTTACCGCGCCTTTGCCCTCCATGTTGGGAAGACGAGTTTCAAGTGGAATCACGTCCGACTGCTGAAGCTTTAACTCCGCCGTTTCTTCAATCGTGACAACTCGCTGACCATCCGGAATAAAGCGGCTGATACAGTTCAACAGAGTTGTCTTGCCCGCGCCGGTACCGCCACTCACAATCATATTCATCCGACCGCGGACGGCCAGAATCAGAAAGTCGGCCATTGCAGGTGCCAGTGAGCCTCGCTCAATCACGTCTTCAATCGTAAGTCGCGTATTACCGAACCTGCGAATAGACACAGTCGGACCGCACAAAGCCAGGGGAGGAATCACCGCGTTAAAGCGAGAACCATCCGGCAGACGTGCATCCACAATGGGATTCGATTCATCAATACGTCGCCCGGCTCGCCCAACCATCCGCTGAATGAACTTCATCAGATGTTGATCGTCAGCAAACGATAAATTGGTCGATTCCAGCTTTCCGTAACGTTCGACAAGAATGCGATTTGGGCCGTTCACCAGAATGTCGGTCACTTCAGGATCGACCATCAACGATTCCAGCGGGCCGAAACCGAAGATCTCGTCCATGATCTCATTGACCATAGATTCCTGCTGCGTGCCATCCAGTTGCGACTCATGGCGAGCACACAGATATTCGGCCAATCCTTTTAGTTGGTCGCGAAGTTCGTCCGGAGACATGGATTCGGCGCGAGAATAATCGATCGCATCAATCATCTGCCGATGCAGATGACTCTTCAGTTGTTGAAACTCACGATGAGAATTCAGAGTTGCGGAAGAAGTGGTTACCATCAAAACCTCTGGAACTGAATTAACAGTTGTCAGCAAAATCAGAGCGCGCCGATACCATATGAAGTATCGAAACAATGGGCGTCAATCGGCCACATTTGCCGGTTACACACTGTAAGTCGACGTCAGGCCGATAGTCCGCAGAATGCGACAATCAGGCAAAGTCGACGCAGACCAAAGCATCCGATCAGCCTGAAGCACCGATGCGCCAGACATATCGATTTGCCGGAACTGCGGAATCGCTTGTTGTCACCGCCGTTGCCGTACTGATCACGCAGGGCTGCAACGTCACCTGTAGCTCGCCGGTACCAGCCAACGCTACGTTGACAATGCGAGCCGCAATTACGCGAGTAAGTGTTAATTCGCTGGCCGCCCCAAACCTGCTGTCTGCCTGGGCGACGACTGTCGTGCCGGAAACATCTACAGGTAACTCATACAACGGGAAAATAAAAGGCTGACCGATAACGCTGCGAAACTGAACCGCCATGGAATCGAGATCGCTGTTTCGCAAAAAACAACTGGTAGCGGATGCCGGAAACGTCAGCAAAGATTCCGAATCTTCTTCTGAACCACTGATTCCGGAAGTCCAATCAGCTACGTTCAGATCATCCTGAAAATCCGATTGAAAATAACTTATCCACCGCCCCTTTCCGGGGCCTCCTGACTGCGAACCTTCATCAATACTGATCACAATCTCCGGAAGCCGATCGACTCCGTAGCTTACCGTGTTTTCTAAGCCTGAATATTCAAACCTGTCACCGCCAGTATTGGCTTCAATATCTGAAGACCACTGCCCAGCGATTGAGGAATTCGGCGCGTCTGGAATCGCGAGCCCCAGCATCGGAATCGGGCAGTCAGATGTTGGACGAAAACCAATCAAGCGATTCTGAATCGATACGCGAGCCCTGGAAAACAATTTCGCTTGAGAAACCGTGGATGCCCCCGCCAATAAAAGTGTCCCTGAACGATCCGCACCAACGCCATTGGCATCCGCCACGTTCGACAGCACGACTTGAACAAAATTGGGAACCATCGAATGCTGCAGCAACATGGCTCCATCTGGCGTAGACACCAGCGTGCCAATTGCAACGCTGCGGTCATGAAAGTCTGGCAGGTTCGTTTGAGATCGATAGATGCGATGTACGGATTTGGCCGCCTGGCGAGCTCGCAAATAGCGAGCATCAACCTCAAAGAGCTGTAAGTCCGGCTTCAAAATATCGTCGCTCAACAAAACTCGAGCCGCAGACAACGCAGCAGTTTGAGCACACCGATTGCCCTCAGCTCGCAGGCCTGCCACATAAGCAGAATTCACAGCCAACGTTACACAGGCCAGGCAGACCACCATTGCGATGACCGACCAGGCTGTCAGCACACCGTGACGCCTGCATTCAGCTTTTCGTCCCACGAAATATCGCTGGCTGGATAGTCGATTGGATCTTCGCATAAATCTTTCGAAGCCCCTTCAGATTTCCATGGATGAATGTTTCTGCAGCAACACGGAAACGGTTCCGAAGAAATACATTCATCAGCCAACGCTCAATAGCTTTCGACGGGCCGCAGATTACTGTTCGCTGCCTGCTGAGCAGTCAGGGCTTCATCGCGATCTTCCGGTTTGTCGTTCGAAGTGGAAAACCAATTGCCTCCGCCAGCTCCCTGCAATGGAACTCCGCCATTTCCCAAAGCTCCGCTGGGCACAGAACTCCCTTGACGTTGCGGTGCAACTCGATTGCCATCTTTATCGTAGAACGCATCACTGCGGCCACCGTTGCGGTATTGTTCCGTTACAAAAGGAGATTCTTCCTGCTCCTCGGCCGGTTCTTCGTATCCCAGAATTTCTCCCAGAAGGATTCTGTCGTTGCGTGAAGCGTCGACGCTGACTCCCCCATTGCCTGGGCCTTGAGGATTGTAGGTCAGGCTGATTCGACCTTTATCCCTGGCAAGAACCATAATTTTCTGCTGATCTGGTGTAAGTTCCAAAATCGCTTCGTGGCGACTGCCAGCCGCTGAAGAATTTTTTGTCACGTCGTAAACTCGAACACCATCAAACAACTGCAGCGCCATAGCATCGCGGCGACGATTGCCAGCCTGAATGTTGTTATCAACAGTCATCATCACATCAACATAGCTGCCTTTGCGAATCAAGCCGCTCACCATGCCCGTGCTGTCGCCGACACTTACGCTGACAAGTCGATAATTCGCCGACATCTGAATGGGTGGCACTTCGTTAATCGGATAAAACATCGAAAGTCGCAAAGGAGTGGCCATTGGGATTCTTTGATTCGCAATCCGTCCCACAATTGCACTACGCGACTTCACAACATCACGATGCTCGTTAATCGTTGACAACAGAATCGGAGCGTCCGCCAGATAGCCCGACTGGATTTCTGTTCCCGGTTCGATGTCTGATAAAGCCACCGGAATATTCTCGCGAGCGGCAACAGCGGGGCGCACAGACTCGCGAGCGAACATGCGTTTGAAGATGAACCCAACAGCCAACGCAGCGATGATTAAAAATGCAGCGACGGCCAACATCCACGGAGTGAGCTTCATGTTTCTGTTTCCTCAGTCGACAACAACTTCGGCTCCAATGGATCAGGCACCACGCCAAACCAAATTCACATATCGCAGCAAGATGCAATTCCCACCGCGATGCAACCCCGAGCGGTTTGCACGATCGAACGACAAAACCGACTCAACGCAGGTTTGCCTGTCACAACAAGCAGCAACGTTTCGGCACAAAGTGCGCGTTATCACAGTTCAACGGCAGTTTTTATTGCCGGAATACAGTGATAATCTGGCTCCCCTTACAGTCGTTACAATCCGGCGGCAGACACCATCGACACAGTCATTCAGGGCTGAACAGCAACGGTGATCGTTAAGTCATCATGCTCTCGCACCATGGGAGCGTCCGCCACCAGAACGCGATTTCCCACGGAAAACCCGGTCACCCACAGCAAATCGGGAGAAGCATTGCGCATAGGAATAACAAGCCGTACATTGGCAAGATCTCCCGCGCGCTGTCCACGAGTAATCTCAATCGACGCGTTTTTTGAAAGAGTTGCCCCAAGCAGCTGCGACACCTGCTGCCGAACGGCGTCATCAGATGGACGTCCCAGGCACAACTGACGTGTCGCTGCGTGGGCAACGTTGGCCATTTGATTGCGTGCGGTCACCAGCAAAGTAAGCTCAACAATTGCCCCCAGAAGCAGCAGGAAAATGGGCAAAACCAACAACAGCTCAGTGGTCAAAATCGCCCCGCGCCGTCGTCCGGACCGCGTAGTCAGCGATCTCAAATTCTGTTGCATGACTTCATTCTCCACCAAAACATGCCGACGCAGAACAACCATTTGCCTGTGTCCGGCCCCGGTGATAATCGGCAGATTCTGCCACCTGCAACAGTCAAAGTTTGCTGCCGCGATTACCACTGGTCTCGAAACATCACCAGAACGCTCCATGTGGCCAACGCGACCGGCAGCGCAAATGCCATCACTCGTCGCCCGGATCGGCTTTCGGATAGCTCAGCAGCAGAAACGTTCCCTTTGGCTGGTTCGGCAGGAACATAGCTGGCCCGAGTCTTCTTCCATCCTTGCTGGTAAACACCAACAACCAGCAAGCAAAGCGTGCCGACAACCACAAGAATCAAACTCGCCAGAATCACCTTCAACGTCAGCGAACGGCCAAGCCAAACGCTAAGAGCTCCCATCAGTTTTGCATCGCCGCCGCCCGCACTGCCGATCATCCACAGTACAAAAAACAGCCCAAATCCAAACGCAAAGCCCGTCAATCCGTCAAGTATTCCGCTCCATTGAAAAAAGACGGCCTGGTACACCCAGCCTGCAACCCACATTGTAACGGTCGTGTTGTTATAGATTTTTCGGTAGCGAAAATCGGTCCACGCAGTCACGCAGGTGTACACCAAAAGCCCGGCAAGAAACACGAGTTGTTGAGTCGAAAGATCAAACATGTTGACGTAAATTTTCGGCCTGAGGCAACGGTTAATCGTTTCGTGGAAACAACTCAACCTGGCGGGGCGTGCATTGGTTTATGCAGTGTTAGCTGTAATTCGGCAACTTCTGGACCTATTTCGCTCAAACGCCCGGCCATGACATTGCCATCTGAACGGAAGTCGAAACAATCGTTATAACCCCAACGACGGAATAGCGTTCCCAAAGACAAACGTCGAGGACATGCGGTCTGCAGAACGCGTATGCAGATCTAAGCAGAAATTTTTTTCTTGAGCTTTATGCTGGAAGCCAACAATCGTGGAAACTCGACAAGACGTCGCAATATCGGACCTATTGGAAACTGCAATCAAGGCCGCTCACGCTGGAGGTGGAGTGCTACAGGACTGGATCGGCCGTTTTTCCGTGACTGAAAAACGTAGAGCAGACCTTGTTACAGAAGCCGATCACGCCTCGCAAAAACTGATTCACGAAATTGTTTCAACCAGGTTTCCAGACCACGGTTTTCTGGGTGAAGAAGGACTTTGCGAAGTGTCAGCAACTTCAGACTACAGATGGGTGATCGACCCACTGGACGGAACGTCCAATTATGTTCACGGCTTTCCGTATTACGCCGTGTCTATCGGCATTCAAAAGAGCAACGAACTGGTGGCTGCAATTGTGTTTGACCCCAATCGTGAGGAGACATTCTCCGCAGCCAAAGGTGTGGGTACGCTGCTGAACGGTCGCCCGATTAAAACCAGTGGGGAAACAAGAACTTCAATGGCGATGGCCATGGCCAGCCTACCCATCGGCGCAGCTGCCACAGATCCGGCTGTCAATCGTTTTCTGAAATCGATGAGCCATCTGCAAACTGTCCAACGCAGCGGATCGGCAGCGATGAACCTGGCCTGCCTGGCTTGCGGAAGAATCGACGCCTTTTGGTCGACCAGCCTGAAGCCATGGGATATGGCCGCCGGAGTTCTGCTGGTGCAGGAAGCTGGTGGGGTTGTCACCGCAATTGATGGCAGCCCAATCGACATAATGGTGCCAAGCCTACTGGCCGCCAGCAGCGAAAAAATCGCCACAGACCTTGTCACCATTCTGGCGTGATAGACGAGCGATCCGGTAAATCCTTCACTTTGGGCGAATTGGGAGATAGACTACAGCTGGTTCGGAATTAACGATTCCGGTTGAATTCTGTTTATAGCCTCACGTCTTTTGAATGGTCCTGCATGTGCATCGGGTTCACTAACCCGGCGACAACAGTTCGCGGTATGTTTCGGTCGGCAATTCTGCTGGTCGTCATCACTGTGTGCAGGCTCGCGCAGGCACAGGAAACTCCAGCGACAGCACCAGCGCCATCCGACCCTCTAAACTCATTAAGGCCGGGTGCGAATCTCATCTATAAAGATCCGGATTCGAACAAGATCACGCCACTGCCCGCGTTTTCAAAAGAAATGCTGGACGACGTTTTAGAACGAGTTCGATTGCAGGCCCCCATTCGGCTGTTTGACTTTATTGAACTGAAAATTTCCGGGCGCGAAGAAGTCAACGGTTTTGCGTACCTCACGGCCGAACTACAGGTGCGAGTTCATGTTGACAAAGAGCGAGTTCGCATTCCGGTCGGATTCAATGACTTCAAATTAAGTGATCGAATCGATCATGTATGCGACAACAAAGAATCGTGGGCCAGCCTCGAAACCAGCAAGCTGCCAGCAAAAAGCTGGATTTTGTTCGGCAAGGGACTTCATCGACTGACGTTCAATCTTATCGGGCAGGTTCGCACAACCACCAACGGGCAACAAAGAATTCGAATCGACACCCCTGTCGCGCCGTTAAGCAGCCTGACTTTGAAGTTTCACGAACTGATTGAGTCAGCTCAACTAACAAACGGCAATCCGGTTGATCTGCGAAAAGCAACAGACGCAGAAGTATCGGAAGTTCAAACCTGGGGATTGAGCAAACAAACAGAGCTGGTCTGGACTCCCAAACCCACCGCTGAAGCTCAGGCAATCACAGTGCGAATCAGTTCGTCAGCAAAGCTCACGCTGGACATGACAACCGACCCGGGCTCGCTTAGCGTGCGTCAACCGCTGATGATCTCCGGCGGTTCTGTTGATAGCCTGAACGTGCGTCTGCCGACAGACTTCCCCGAAGTTTTAATCGACGGCCAGGGGTCAGAAGGAAACTCAGTTGTTCGCAGTTTTGATAAGACGGGGGAATCGCTGTGGACCGTTTTCTTTGACGACCCAATCACCGGCCCCGTCACACTAAATTACGATCTGGGACTTGGAAAAAAATCCTATCCGCAGGACATATCCGTGGCCCTGCCCGACATTGAAAACGCGACCAACGAAACAGGCGACATTGAACTGGTCGTTCCGATCGGGTTGAACGTAAAAGTTAATCAGCCTGAAGAAAAGAACACGCGTCAGATTCGAGTCGAATCATCAAAGGGTGAACGAACCACGGTTGTCGCCTATCGCCTGTTGTCTTCGGATTCGCGACTGGACCTGACTGTCAGTGAACGAGAAACCAGATTCTTCGTCGCCCCACACATCACCTTCGAAACCGAACGAGATCAGAGTCGCCAGGGTAACAACCTGTTCTTAACAGCTCGATTCAAAGTCAATATCGTTGACGGACTGTTGAATGAAATGGATCTGACATGGCCGGGATTCACCAGTGACGGCTGGCAGATTTTTGGCGATACGCGACTCATCACCGATTCAAAAACGATACCAATCACGGGCTATTCACCAATTGACAGCCCGGACAAATACACCGTTGTCTTTCCCGAACGACAGTCCGGACAGTTCGAAATTGAATTGCAGGCCTTCCGAGATCTGGACTCCGTACAGGCGGCGAATGGTATTCTGTTCCTACCCGACATTATTTCTCCGGCGCCGCATACAACAACGGTGTCTTTAATCGAATCCGACGCGGATTCTATGGTTCTGCGACGCGAAGGCGAAGAAACGACATTTCCAGCCCTGCCCTACAGTCGATGGCCCAAGGTACTGAAAGACAGCAACAAACCGCTGTCGGCATGGCTGGTCGGATCTCCTCAGGAACCAATCCAGATTCAGATTACGGCTCAAAAATCTGAAGTGCGTGTTTCCGTACTGACAGCTCTTTCTGTCGTCAACGACAGCATTGCAGTAAACCAGACAATTTCCTACGACGTAAGACACGAGGACCTTTCCGAAATTCAGTTGATACTTCCTCTGGCCACACCAACCGTGCGGCTTAGAGAAACTCAGGAACTACTGTTCCGCACGTCAACAACTTCAGCAGGCGCTGTCTTCAGCCTGCCGGCTCCGCGTCGAGGCAAGTTTGACATCACCGTCGATTACTATTGGGCTCCGGAAACGACGGAACCGAATTCAGCCGGTAACTTAATCAAACTGCCCGTCGCCAGCCCGACGTTGCAGGAGAAACAGTTCGAATCCTCAGTTGTTGCGACCAATGTTCCAGAGTCTCTTTTGCTTTCTGCATCGCAAAGCTGGCGACGCATTCATCGAGACGATTTCACAGCCGCGTGGCAGTCGGATAAACCGGCAAACACAATTCCAGTCATCCTGCGACATACGCTTAAAAACACATCTACCAAAGTACCGCAGTTTATAGTGCTGAACAGTACTGTTGTGGGGCGAAAACTGGTCACGTCAGTCACAGGAATCTTTCCGGAAGGAACGCGAGCCGCTTTATTCACCGCCACGGCTCAAACCAAAATTCTGAATGCCTTCGTTAACGACCGCCCCGCATTTTTCGACCGTCTTTCAGTTGATGAAAGCGACGAATCACTGTTTCAGGTTCGCCCGAAAGATGACAATCCAGAACCGCAAGTGACTCAGATAAAGTTGGTGGTGGAACAGCCGTTCGACCAACAGCATCACCTGTTCTCAATCTGCCGCCCACAGTTGCCGGGATTCGCTGGCGCTGAGTCACGAAAATGCAATGCAATCTGGGTGCTGTCGCAAACTTCCGATCAATCAGTATTTGATCTCGGCGAAGGCATGACGCAACTGGGAGGAGGCGTCGTGGACAGAATTACTGGTGACTTCAGCAGCGTCGAATCTTCGATCAGCAGCTTGCTGTCGCCGTACGACGCAACGGTTCAGGACATTGCTACCGGTTTAGTCAGCAAAGCGACAGCTTCTTCAGAGCGTTTCGAAATCAGTGCTGGGTCCGTCTATTCAGAAGACCACAGCATTGTTGTCGTTTCGCGTCGAGTCGTATTTTTGGCGTCCGCAGTCTTAAGCCTGCTGCTGTACATCACAGTGCTGAAATTCACCGCACGGCAGCTAACCGTTGCCGTTTTTGCAGCCACGCTGCTTCTGGCTGTTATCGTTTCAGTCACTCCCACAACGGTTCACCTGTTACTGGTTCAACTGATTCCGGCCAGCTGTATAGCGGCAACTGCGGCCTTCATCCGTCGCACCTATTTGAAACGCAGAACATCGTTAATCCCAAGTCCGATTGATTCTGAAGGAAGCACTGTGTTTGCCGTTGATCAACCATCTCCTGTTTCAGAAATCACAACGCTGTCAATTTCGCAAGCTTAAAGCAGCGTTGCTTAAAGCAAAGTCAATTGCTGCAATTGACAAGATGCCAGTTAACCATGGCTGCCACAGCAATAAAAAATACATACACGAACGGACTTCGTTTTTCCGGAACCAGTTCTTCAAGAACAAACTGGACTCATCGCAGACCAGTCAGCACAAACCGTGGCAACATCGCTCCATGAAACGGCGACTTATTCAATACCTGCTGGTTGCAATCATGACCGCCAATGGCGGATTGCTGCAGTCTGCGCAGACATCGGCTAACGTCGATGAACGATTGAATAGTGTTCCGAAGATCCCACTGACCGAAATCGCAACCGATCCTCGTTGGTTGAATTTTGTTCCTGTCGCAAAGACTCGCCTGGAAGCACTGCTGCGGCTGGATACCCAGAAGAATCAGCAGCCTGACAATTCCATCAGCCGCATCGAATTTTCTTCCAGACTGGCTGGCACGTCGCTGATCGATGGCACAGTGTCTATTGAGCTGTCGGAAGTCGCCGGAGACAAACTTTCAAAGCGTCTGCCGAATCTTGGGAAAACCAACTTAAGCAATCTTAAGTTGTATTCAAATGAGCAGCCGATCCCATTGGCCTTAAGACCTGATGGTGCCATGGTCGCATTGACCACTCCCGAATCAACAACTCTGACGGGGACGTGGGACGCAACAGGCAGTCAACCGGGCCGATCGGTATTGTTCGACCTGGAAATCCCCAGCGCGGCGGTATCGGTATTTACACTGACCACAGACAGAGCTATTCAGATCACAAGCCCCAACTCGCTTGTCTTCGCCGAACAAACGGGCCCCAGTGAAACAACATGGAAAATATACCCGAACAATCGCACTTTGCTGACGATTAGCTGTTCCGAAAATGCATCCAGAACTTTGATGACCTCGGCCTTCGTAGACGTTGCCACGGATGTTCGAATTGCTCAGAACAAAACAGCAGCAACCTGGGCGATGTCTATTCCTCAGCAATTAAGCGGGTGCCGAGCAGACTTTAACTTCAGCGTTCCTGTTCAGGTCACCAAAGTTCGGTTATCCGATGGAACAAGTGTGAAATGGAACGTGAACCCAAATGCATCTGCACCTGCTTTGGAAGTCTTTATTCCGCAAATCACATCACTAAGCGTCATCACAGTTGAGGCTCAGGTTGAATCGACAGATAACACTCAGCTGAACCTGCCATTCATCAAGCCAACATCGTTTTCGTTTTTAAATGAAGATCGGCCTGGCAGCCTGCAGCTTCATTCAAACACACTGCGAATCACCATCGCTCCACAAATTGTTGTTCAGAACCTGAAGCTGAATGGGCTTCACGAACGATCGGTGGCTTACCCTGCAGACGGCAGTCAGGTCATTGACATTGTCCAGCATTCTGATGCTCCGGAAGCTGTAGTTGCATTGGCAAAGTCCCAGGCGATTCTGACAGACGCCGTTGTCGTAAAGGTCATGGCATCGGAATCCGAGATCGAAGCAACGGCCTATGTTAACGTTTCCGCCAGGACGGGCACTGCAGGGTCGGTACACTGGACAATTCCAGCGGCATGGCGGGTCACAGAAGTTCGAGAACTTAATGCAGACAACCAGCCATTGCTGTTTCGGATATCTGCCGATGAATCTTCAGCTCGCCAAACACAGCTGGAAGCAACGCTAAGAACGCCGTTAGTCGCCGGGGCAAACCAAAGCTTCACCGTGAAGATGCAATCCATTGAAGGCATGTTTGTTTCTCAACGCGACCCAGCAGCACTGTATACCTCAACCTACGATCGACAGGCGGACTTTCTGGTGACAACACCGGAAACCGCCAATCCATTTGCCGATGGATGGAACACCAGTCGAGTCTCGGGTTCAGATCTGATCAAGAAGCTTCCATGGCTTCCCAGTTCAGAATTCGCCACCACAACCGCCTACGAACGTCGGCAGCTTGCAAGCGACTCTTCCGTACCACGTCCGGAAGAAGAAGTCTTTGCAACGGTGGACTACAGTCTGACAGAAAACGACGGATCAATTGCTGAAATTGCTCGCATACGCTTGCGCAGCCAGAGCGATATGCCTTCCAGAATCCCTTTGTTGATCACGTCAGGGATCGACGTAGCCATCAACGAAGAATCCGCCACTCGGCCTGCTCCAACGTTACAAAGAATCAGCTCCAACGAAGGAGTCGATGACTGGATTTTAGAAATCCCCCCAGACGCGCAACTGATTAGAGAAATTGACTTTTCGTTAAAAGGCCAGCGCAACTTCATCGACGGCATGCCAGCGATGGTCGTGATGTTTGACGGTGTGCGTCGCAACGGCGGAACAATCCAACCACCGGATTCGAGTTCAGGTTTTCAGCTGACATTACGTAGCAACGAAAAAGAAACCGCATTGACTGAGACGGTTCAATATCCGTCAACAAATTTTCAATTGAATATCAGACGCACTCAGATTGCCGTTTCACAACAGATTGTGTCCGGTCAGGAATTTGTGATCCTGCGAAGCGATCGCGGGCGAACTTCCATTGAATCGTTGTCTCGCTGCCTGATCCAGTCAACATCCGACCGAAGAACACTAAAGCTCAAGGCAATTGAAGCCGACGTGCGAATCTTTGTAAACGGACGCCCCGCTTACGCAGAAGCCAAAGGGAAAGTACTTCAAATCCCATTGCCATTGGATGATGGCCAGGTTCAGATCGACGTTTACACCAACTCAGCAAACCCTGCGGATAAGGCCGACAGCATACAGGTCCCAATCGCCCTGTTTCCGGAAGCCGATTCTTCGCAGATGGCGACGTTTATATTGACGCACGCCGACTTAACCCCAACCGAAGTGCAGGACTCGTCAAACGCAATAACTTTGCAACCGGTTAATGAGGTTTGCGAATTTCTTACCAACAACAGTGGACCCGCCAAACACGACGAATTGGCAGCGGTCGCTCAAGACTTTGAATCTCGATGGATGATTGAGTCCGCCAGATCAAAAACCGTAACAGCAACAGGAGTTTCTGACTCAACTGGTGCACTGATTCTGCAAATCACAAACTCAGACAGCCGCCTTTTCCAATTGGTCCTGTGGGCCCTGGGGACCGCGGTTACCTTGCTGTTAACGAACGCGTTAAGCACAGCGACAAGCGGAATTGCGTTGTTTTTGTTGCTGCTGTTGCAGGCGTTGACTCCAGTCGAAGCACAGCCAATAACCCACGGAATCATCCTGGGAATCGTCATTTCCGAGGTTTGTCGCTGGGGATGGCCGCAACTTAGAAAACTCAGGAAAACACCAACAAGAGGCAGTCTGACAGCAAAATCAGCATCCCGAGTTCTGCTGCCCACACTATTGCTGTTTACATTTTATTCATCAGCCTCTATGGCTCAGGACAGTCAGGTGAAACCGATGATTGTCGCACCAGACGTTGATGACGCAGACTTCCCGCTGCTGTATGTTGACAAGTCACTTCTTGACTCACTCAGCACGCTGGCGACTCCCGAAGACTCCGTCGCAGCCATCGTGGAAACTCAAATTGCAGTCACGTTTGAATCGCCGGGGTCTGCGTTTGCAAAAATTTCTCTTACAGTTGCGACTCACGAAATGGCTGATCAGACACTTCCCATTCCGCTGGATGGCGTAACGCTTGTCGATTGCAGTGTTGATGGAGTGAACGTCTTTCCGACACAGGACCAGGCCGGGCAGACTGCAATTGCGATCCCTCGAGTTTCTTTACTGCCAAGCAGAACTTTATCAAACCTGACCAGTCAGCAATCTGCGAGAGGTCCGCGTCAGTATGGCGACTGGCACCTGCGAAAGGTGGACTACACCATTCGACTGACCGCAAGATCGGCCGACAACGAATACCGCCTGACATTGCCCTACCCTCCATCGCCGCGATCAGACGTCGTACTGAATTCACCTTCCAAAGCGGTTAAGTCCGCGACACTGCAGTCTCAGGCACAAAAACTGGAAGGCACCAACGTGCCATTGGGATTTCGCTTCCCGACAATTTTCAACAGCAGCGAAATGGAGCTATCTGTCCGCCCCAACCAGGCAACCAACGTGCGGACCAAAACCAGCCAGAAGGCTCGCATGGTCTGCCTGGTCGATCTTGACAACGGCACAATCCGTACAACATCGACGTTTCGAGTTACCCCTGCAGATCCGGAACTGGCCACGGTCACAATCAGCACGGCACCGCCCTATCGAATTCTGGGTGTCGATTCAATTATCGGAACGCCTTTACCCTGGACAGCCGGTGACCATAGTGTCGCAATCAAGGTCGCCGTGGATGATACGGGCGAACAGTCGTTCGTGCTTCGCCAGGTCGCCGACACTGCCGTCAGTCTGAACCGGACGATTGCCTTCCAGGACATTGCTCAAATTAATGGACAACTGCCGGACGATGCGTTACTGCAGATCAGAACCAGCGATCAGTTTATCATTAAGTCCATTATGGGAGACGGCAAGCCTTTTCAGCAACTGACAACAGCATCGCCTGAACGCGAAGCAGAACTTAGCAGAACCGCAGAACGCAGCGCCGCTGTTCCCCCATCGACACGTTCCATCGAAATCGAGCTGGTCGAACGCACGGCAACACGTGTGGCCAGGCTTGAACAGACCGTGGTCGTGAAAGATGATACCCTGGACTGGAAATGTCAGGTGGAAATCGACATCAGTGGCAAGCCCGCGTTTCGCCAGGTTTTATCGATCTCCGAAGACGTACGAATTAACAACATAGTGGTCACCAACGGTGGGGCAACACGCCTTCAATCGTGGACACGCAGTCGCGATTCCGTCGTTATCTCGCTTCGAGAAGCAGCGCGAGGAATTCTATCCATCGCAGTAGAAGGCACTCTGGCCCGTCACAAAACAGAAGATACTTCGCTGCCGGTGATTGGATTTGCTGACGACGTTGAAGTTTTGGAATCCACACTGGAACTATCAGCCGTCGGCGCGACACAAACATTCATTAAAAACCTTGCTGGAGTGCGTCCTAATACACCACTGGATACTTCGGCAGCTATTCCTAAAGTTCCGCTAAACCTGACCGTTACCGACGATGCTCGCCCGCTTACATTGAAAGCCAGCCCTGACCGCCGACTTTCTGCTGAAGTCGTCGCGGTGCTTTACGAAGTTTCCGGGCAAGTCAGAATGGCCATCGCATTGGCGATCGATTCGTCAGACAATTCATCGGCAGTACGCTTTCGAAAGAGAAGTGCTGATACATCGTCACCAACGCCGATTGCAAAGCGAAACGATGAACAGATCATGCTAAGCGTCGATGGCGATATTTTTGCGATCCCACCACAGACTGGAAGAACACAAACCAACAAGACAATTGTCATCCTCAGCGACCTCATTCCCGTCAATCGAAACAACGCCTTGACGGTTCAATTCCCCGAATTCGACTCAGAACTTGAAGTCGGTTCGTGTACAGCCTTTGATATCCGCGCGTCAGGTATATCAGGCGGAGACATCATTGCCACATTCCCCAAATGGGCGGCCGACTCACTGCGTGACCTGAACTTCATCGCCGGAAATCCGACCGGCCGCATTCAGCCCTGCGACTTCGATACAACGACACGACGAGTTGTTGTGCACCCGGCTGTCCGTACAGAAAATGCAGTGAAAGCCTCAACACGACGTGAAGCTTTACATGTTGAATGCGAACACGTGGTACACAACAATCTCCATGGAAACTGGGGAGAGTCAGGTTTTCTTGTTTTCGCGTCCCAGCCTGATTCGGACTTACGAATTCGAATTCCGCAGGACACAACAATCACCCGTCTAAGAATTGACGGAACAAACGTCCCAATTGTTGTGTCACGCGGCCTCTGTAAACTCTCACTGCCAGACCGAGTCTGCCATGTCGTCATGGATTGGCTGAACAAAAGTCCACAGCGAATTGTTCAATTCAAATCATCAATTCCATTGCCAGCCCCCGTTACCGTCGTTACTCAAAACCGCACCTGTGTTCTGCCACCGGATGCGACGCCACTTTGGTGGGAACTCAAAGGAACAACAGAAAACAAAGTAAGTTACGACTTCGCAAGAACAACGTCGATCATGACGGGGCTGAGAATGGTGGAAGAAGTTGCGCCCACAGAAGCAAGAACCACCAACACCGACACGGTTCCGGAATTACCAACGGCACTCTCCGAAATTGCATGGCAACAACTGAATCTCCGATCTCCACAGGCAGCAAAATCAATCGCCGCATTCATCAATCAGCACTCCGACACGACCTACAAGCAGGCCGAATTAATGACGCTGACCGAACCCACAATCGTAATCCGAGCACCTCAATTGCCGTCCGTTTTTGCGACAACAGTGGCTGTATTCGCGTTCCTGCTGATGGCAACGTCCTGGATTGGGCGACAAGACTCGATCAAGGCCACAGGCGATCAACAACAGGAATCAAAACTCAGTGCATCTGTGGCCGAACCGTCGCTGCGAAGTACCTCAAAATCAAAACCGGGGCCAGACGACGATGTTACGGTATCGAGCTCCCAGTCCGAAATGAGATCTGCCACACAATCGTAAGCAGCCCTACCACCAGGCAATACATTGCAAACCAGTGAATCTTGTCGGCGACCACAAGTTTCAGCAGCCATTTCAACGCGACAACGCCCACAAGAAACGCAATCAGTGTCCCAAACAGAATCGCCGCTGGAGCACCAGTAAACTGCTCTTCGCCGGTCAGAATATCCTTCAACTGCACCACAGCAGCCCCGCCGATCGCAGGAATCGCGATTAAGAACGAAAACCGTGCTGCGTCTTCTCGCTTAAGACCACAAGCCATGCCAGCAGCGATTGTGCTACCAGAACGAGAAATCCCGGGCACAATAGCAACCGCCTGAAACAAGCCAATCGCCACCGCGGCTCCGGTATTCACGGAAGTCAGTTGCGAGGCGTTGTTTTGCAACCAACGCCCGGTCATCAGAAATGCCGCCGTAATCAGCAACGCAATCCCTGCCACCAGCGGACTATTAAATGCCGCATCAACATAGTCTTTCAGCAGTACGCCAATAATGCCAACAGGAATCGTCGCGATCACGATCATCAGTATCGTCCGACGATCACTTAGCAGCTTGATCAGATCGCTGCGAAGAACAACAAGAATCGACAGCAGCGTTCCAAAATGGAGTGCAATTCCCATCGTGGCGCTTTCCTGAGGAACGGAGCCTCCGGAAAACTGGTGCAACAAAGCATCAGCAATCACAAGGTGACCGGACGAACTAATTGGCAGAAACTCAGCAATGCCCTGCACCAAACCCAGAATCGCAGCGTGTATATATTCCATGCCTGAAGAACCAATCCGTGAACAAACTACCCCAACCACCTTTTATTGCTGTAACGGCATCTGGCGAAAGCCAGACCGTATGAGCCAGCAATCCAGCCAAGCCCTGACAGCCGTCGCACAAGAAACTTACTTAGCGAGCCTTCAAGCTGACAGCCCAATTTGCAATTGCACCCGCATCAGTTGCAGCGTCATCGATTCGATGTTGCACGACTGACGCACCAGAATCAACAAGCTCTCTTCCAGCCTGTATCATCAACGCCTGACTTTGTCGCGATTGCACCTGCCCGGCCAGCAGCAGCACTGATTTTGTTTTGGCGGCGAGTATTTCATCGGGAACTCCGGTAAATCGAGGACTGGCTTCATTGAATGCTGCAGATCGAAACACCCGCAACCGTGGATTCAGTAACAGCTCCGTCGCCAGTTCCACCTGTGCCTTTTCCGACACCAAAACGATCCGATCTGCATCCAGCTTATAACTTTGGCCAACGGCAGCCACCGCCTGTGGCACCAATGCTGAATCTTCTCGACTAAGTGCAGTCCCTTCCTTATTCTGCACGACAACGATGGCCATATTGTGCAATCGACAAACGGGCTCCCACTTACGTAACAACACTTCAGGTGCCGTCTGCGATTCAGATAACAGGACAGCCAGACCACAAGGCGAATCCTGACTGTTTGAATCGGCAAAGTACCAGATTTTTCCAGCGGCATCTGGCAAATCCTTTTGCTGGCGTTGCCAATTTGTCCTCGCGCTATCCTCTGTCCGATAGATTGACTCCACAATCGCACTGGGCAAATCCAACACACTGACGGCTCTTGCCGCGGACACCACAGTCAGCTTCGTTGAATTGTCCTCTGCACCGGGCAGCTGGTAGACAAGTTGCGAATCTTTACCAACAACCGTTTCACGCAGCAGCTTCGAAAGCTGTTCGACGGAGCTAATCGTCTGCCCGTTCAGTTCGGTCACCACAATTGATTCGGGCGCCCCAGCCAGGGAAGCGGGCGAATCAGGCATCACAAAAGCGTTAACACCAATTACTTTGTCGCCAGTCGTGGCAACATCCGAAATGATCAGCCCCAGATATCCCGCAACCGGGCGAACCACTTTATCGGCCAGACGCAGCTCAGCCTCAAATTCATCGTCACCTCGCCGAATACGCAACATCAACCGATCGCCAGCATAGGAACCTTTAATGATGGATTCCAGTACACCGAAACGATCGATCTGTATGCCATTGGCTGCGACAACAAGATCATTCGCTTTCAATCCCGCAACTGCAGCTGGCGAATTGTCAGAAACCTCCACAACGTGAAACTTCTCCGCCAGCGAATTCTTTGTCGACAGGCGAACGCCAACAACACCAGCCAGCAAATCCTTACCCGTCCGCAATTTTTCAACAGCCTGAAGCGCGTCGACAGCAGGAATGGCAAAACCAATTCCAGAATCATACCACTCTACTCCAGCCCCAATGTCATCACCGGTATCTCGAGGCGACAGCGGAACAAGCACTCCCAACACACGACCTTGAAGATCAACTAACGGTCCGCCATAGTTGACCGGGCTGATTTTCGCATCTGTCTGGATTGCCATCCCGTTAACTCGAGCAACAGCGCTAACAATCCCTAATGACGCAGAAGGAATCGGCCCCGGATACAGACGACCAGCAGCCACGGAATACGCACCAACATCAGGCCATAAAGAATCCGCAAATGCGGCTGGTTTAAATCGGCCGCCGTCGCATTTCAGCAACACCAGTTTCTTCAGATAGTCAGTCGCAACAACTTCAGCTGCAACGCGTTCCCCATCCAGATCTTCAACAAAGATCGCAGCGGGCTGACCACTGAACCCAAACAGACTTGTCAGAATCTCTCCTGCGTCCGACACAACCACGCCAGTTGTCACCTGAGACGACACAGCCAGATCATCTCCACCAGCGCTGCCGATAATTCGAATGCGGACTGTTGAATCGCCAACCTGAGCGATCGCAGACTGAACCGCCTTGCCCAATTCATCGTCGCCTGCAGTTGCGGCGTTCATGCAAGACATGACAGTACAACCAACAATCAACGCTGCTGCGATTTGGCGGAGACTTTGTAAACACAACATCGGAAATGCCACATTTTTTAACTAGAGATAGACGCTTCAACAAAGTTGTTGAAGCCGTCAATAAACCGAACGCACCAGGCAAACCGGACTATCGCGCCTGAGGAACTAACTGCAGGTCATCGATATCCAGAGTACCACTCGCTCCATTCAAGCCAATCCTGATAATCAACTCACGCGTCGTGGGCGGTACAGGAATTCTACGTCGTGACTGCTGCCAGTTGGAAGTGCCTCGCCATCGCGTGATAATCTGAGTCCCGACTTCGCGCCTTACCGAATCATAAAAGTGCACAACAAGCGCCGCCTGATCGCTGACTCCCGGCCCGGATACAACCGATTCCAGGCGAGCCCAAACGGAAAAATCTAACGCTCCAACTGTGCGCCCATTTACTGCACAGCCTTGAAGAGCCTGTGAAAGCTCTCCAATTTGCTGATTCTTGAATCGCAAACAGTAAGCTCCACGCATTGGCTGATCCGTCAGCATTTCCACCTGCCGCTGATAATGCCAGCCATCAACTTTTCCATCCTCATTGGCGTCGTACTCAAAGTCGGAGTTCACCAGACTCGGATTATTCGCATCAGGCTGAATTCGTCGTTGCTGTTCTGAAGCCCCCGTCATGGGAACAAACAGAGTTGGCACAAGCTTCTGTTCTTTCAGCTTTCCGTCTTCTTTCTTCAGAAGATAAAACGATTGCTGATAACGTTCGCCTTTGGGAATGATCATCAATCCTCCATCGGCCAGCTGATCGATCAGCGGCTGAGGCACGTCTTCCGGCGAACAAGTGACAATAACTTTGTCAAAGGGAGCGTGTTCCGGCCAGCCAAGATATCCGTCGCCATCGCGAACATGCACGTTATCATAGCCAAGATCTTCCAATCGCTTCGTCGCCGACTTGGCAAGTGTGGAAACGATTTCGATGGAATAGACCTCTTTCACAATCTGAGCCAACACGGCCGCCTGATACCCGCTGCCAGTGCCGATTTCCAAAACCTTGTCCGTTGGTTGCGGATCAATCGTTTCGGTCATATAGGCAACAATGTACGGCGGAGAAATCGTTTGCTTCGAACCAATCGGTAATGCCGTGTCTTCGTAAGCTCGACCTCGCAAAGTTCCCGAAACAAATTCATGTCGTGGAACAGTTCGCATCGCATCCAGAACTAATGGATTCTGAATACCATCGCCCTCCACAACCGTCGTCACCATGTGTTGACGCAAAGCAGCAAATCGATCAACCTGGGCATGAGTCAACGAACTGCTAAACAGTAGGCAAACCAAACATGTGGCGAGAAACATGTGGCGGGGAAAGCCCCTCATCGTCGACACGAATAATTGTCCTGGTTTCATGACCTCAACCTCACACAACAACAGCGGCACTGCGAATGATGTAATTGCAAAAACCGTCACGGTTAACAACGGCGCCAACATTAAGTTCACATGATCCGTTACTTTCGCCTGACAACTTCTTCCAACGTGCGTTCCAGTTTTCGAGTTGCCTGTTCGATTGCAAATTCTGACTCAACGCGTTCTGTCGCGGCCGCAACATAACGAACGCCTAATTTCTCATCGTTCAAAAACGCTTCAACCCCCGAAACCAAAGCATCAACACTTCCGACCGCACACAGCGCCCCGCAAACTCCGCCAGACAGTATTTCTCGCGGACCTGACGGGCAGTCGGTTGATAGCACAGCAGTTCCTGACGCCATTGATTCCAGGATAACGTTCGGCATACCTTCAAGATACGAAGGCAGCACAAACAAGTCCGCCGAGTTATACCACGCCGGCGCATCAGAACGGAACCCCATCAGCCGCACAGTATCCTGCAGGGATGCCTGGTTAATCTGTGTTTCAAGAACTTCCCGCCCTGCCCCTTCTCCTAAAATTGCCAGCCTGAATTCAATTTCCGGATAACTTAAGCGAAGTACCGCAATCGCATCGATAAGCAGGTGAAACCCTTTCTGCTGATTCAACCGACCAGCACTGACAATTCGAAACACCCGCTTTCCACCAGACTCAGACTGCCACCAATCGTCCTTCAACACAAGGCTGGCGGCTTCCCGAACTTGATTGATATCGACTCCGTTATAAACAGTCGCCACCGAATTCCGGCTTAGTCCATAGAAGCTCTCAGCTGATCGAGCAGCGCCATCGGAATTTGCAAGAACGGCCGCGGAATTGGAATACAACCTTCTGAGTATCCGTTTTTTTGCCCATTGAAATCTTCCGGCAACGGGAGCAAATCCGAGTGAGGGATCTGTGACGATTGTTGAAACATTGGCGATGCCGAATTGCTGCGCCGCAGCGGCCGCAATTAACGTCATCAGAAATGTTCGGTCGTAAGACACGTCGGCTTTGCATTCCGAAAAGTATCGAACCATGTCAGCCACTCGTCGACGATGCATTGACCCCGGCAGATACAACTTCCGTCGCGCGTCTCGTTCTTCAAACGAGACAACGGGAACATCGCTGGGGATCTCGCTCAACAAAGGACCGGATCGATAAACCAGATACAAAACCGGCTCGAAACGATCTCGATCAAGATGTCTCAACAAAGACACCAATTGCCGCTCAGATCCCCCGCCGTGCATAGCTCCAATAGAAAACACAACTCGAATTCGCGACATGATGATTAAGAGTCTTACTTAAAATGATGCGCGCACGGTGCGCATGTTGGTCGAAGCGACAACGGAGCGACTCGTCGATGCGAGCCTTGCACGTCTTTCTGCGAGCTACGCCACTGGGTCAAGGGTGAAGCCCTTGCTAAGGCACAAGTCAGTTTTGGGTAACCAGCAGAATCTTCGAACCATATTCTGTTGTTCCCCACGACGACAGGAAGCAGGCAAAAAAACAACTGCAAAAAAGGCGTACAAAAAAATCCTCCTCCATCAACTCTGACAGCGAAATGTCCTGGAATAAATTAAAAGTCTCCCTAAACGTCACAGCATGGAACACATGAAAACGGAGTGTCGAGAATTGAGCTGCCGTGAATTGACAGTTGGTCTATCGAGGATAAGATCGCTGTAGTTGAGTTGAGTAAGACGTTCGCGATCGGAATCTGCAACCAGTCGCGAAGTTCCATAGACAAACTGCTCCCTGCGTATCACGCTGAGGCGATGGAGTGCCGTTTTTCCACTGCACTTTCCCCCCCGGCTTGCTGCTGCGCGGAGTTTCGACGGAGGGGTCGCATGACGCAACCCGTTGATCACGGAAAGACTTCAGTGGATTGCGACGCATACGATCCCGGAAGAATCGCTGACGCCATTTGCCAGGCAGTCGGCGAACAGCACTTTCAACATTGGTTCACCGAGCGAAGCCGTTTCGATGTCCACAATGGCGTACTTCAGATCTTCGTTCCCAACCCATTCATTTCGAATTGGTTGCTGAAGCGATTTCGTACACAGTTCACAAAAGCCGCAGTCAGCCTGCTTGGCCCATCCGGTTCGTTTGAACTGTCCGTTGACGAACATCTGCAGGAAAAACAAACTAGCCAGGCTGCTGCGGATAGCGTCCCTGGCGAAAACAATAAGTCTGCATCAAACACCCCGACTGCAGATCCAAGTGGATCTGACCAGCAACAACCAGAACAGTCGCGCAAGACACGGCACGGTTCCGGACCATCACCCGCCAACGTTGCAGCAGCGATCAATGGCGTGCAGACACTTGCAGTACGCACCTCCAACCGCCGTCGCTTTCGCAAGTTCACCAGTCTTGTTACCGGCGAATGCAACGACCTTGCAATTATGGCGGCTGGCCAGGTAGCCGCGTTTCCAGGCGAACGATTCAATCCGTTATATCTGCATGGCCCAACAGGTGTTGGCAAAACACATATTCTGGAATCAATCTACAGCGAAATTCGACAGACGCAGCCGAACCTGAATGTGATGTTCATTTCAAGTGAAGCGTTTACAAACTACTTCACTCAGGCATTGGATTCAAAGACCGTGCCGTCGTTTCGACATCGCTTCAGAAACGTAGACGTGCTGCTTGTCGATAACGTTGAATTTTTGGACAACAAGCGAGCGACTCAGGAGGAGTTCCTGCACACGATTGTGCAGATCATCGAACACGGTGGCCAGCTTGTCGTCACGGGCGACCGACATCCCAGACTGCTGACGAAACATCGTGAGGAACTCACAACACGGTTCCAAAGCGGGTTGGTCTGCAGAATTGAGACGCCATCCGAAGACACTCGCCGACGCATCGCAGCTTCACTGGCACTGCCCTTCAAAGAAAGCTTCACACAGGAAACGCTGGATTATGTCGCTCGACGCTGCCGCAAAAACGTACGAGAAATCCAGGGGGCACTGAACTGCCTGCATGGACATGCAACTCTGAAGAAGAAAAGAATCACAGTCAGCCGCGCCCGTGAGATTCTGGGCGACATGGAGCGAGAATGCAGCCGCCTGGTCCGCATCAGCGATGTGGAAAAAGTAGTTTGCGATGCATTCGGATTAACCACCAAAGACCTGCGATCCAAGTCGCGCCGAAAAGCAGTCACCTGCCCTCGAGCCATGGCGATGTTTATTGCTCGAAAGCTGACAAAGTCAGCCTACCGCGAAATCGGTATGTACTTTGGCGGTCGCGATCACAGCACCGTCGTTGCTGCGGAAAAGCGAGTTCAGAAATGGCTTGACGAAGAGACACCACTGGATCTGCCAAGTTCATGCCGCGGTCGCACAATTGCTGACGTCGTTCAGGAAATTGAAGAACGCCTGCTTAGTCTGTCTGCCTAACAAGGGCTTCGCCCCTGCCCCGGTGGCGTGGCACGTAGAAAGACGTGGGGCGCTGGAATCGCCGAGCCGCTCCGTTGTCGCCACGACCAACACGCGCACATCATTTTGAGTAAGACTCCAGCGAGGCAGTGCCTCAGACCATGCGAGCTACCGCTCGGAGCCGCTCCGTTGTCGCTCAGAAAACTTTACTCAATGTGAACATGTTTTCTGATTTAAGAAGTCTAATACTGGGCTTGCGGAATTGACATTCCGCCCGCTGAACCGTCCATACTTCGAAGCGTTCTGTTGTATTGGCTGTCAAGACTCTGAAGCTGGCGCTCGTATGCTTCCAATGGCCCGGATGTCGAAGTTTGATTCTGACCAGACGCACGGCTGTTGCCATTCATTCCGGAATTGCCAGATCCTGGCTGCTGAAACTGCTGCCCCTGGCCATTCAAGATCTGACCATTCGGATTTTGTCCATTTACAAACTGACCGGAAGCATATTGACCCGGCACGGACACGCCACCGTTCATCTGCGGCTGGCCACCTTGATTATTGTAATAATACTGTGGCTGCGAAACGGCCTGAACATTATTCGGCTGAGAAGGCTCCTGCATCACTTGTTCTGCAGGCAAAGACTGGCGTACATGCGGAAAATTCGCCCCGTTAGCAACAGGATTGCCATGCATCAAAGGATTCTGTACCGGCACATTGCCGGAAACACCTGGATTCTGCTGCTGAGGATATCCAGCATTCGCAAACGGCTGGACATTTTGATTCGGATAGCTCGTCTGATTTGGATAGACGGGCTGTGGATTCAAATTCTGACCGCCAGATTGTGACACCGGAGCGCTGATTGGAAACAGACTTCCCGGGCCGGCATTCAAACCTGCCAAAGGTGCATTCGGAACTCCCGGCTGTTGAACTGACCGACCAGGAGCAAACGAGTTCTGCACAGGATTTTGCTGCTGTCCGTATTGACCGGGTGCTGGTTGAAATTGCTGAATCAGACCGTTGGCGGAATTCTGTTGTTGACCATAACTCTGCATACCGGGACTTACGCGTGCGGGCTGACCATATACGCCTGTGTCATTCGCCCGCGGAACCCCATCAAAAGCTGGAGCTTGTTGATGCCATTGACTTGGATACCCACCCTGCGCCGTTTGAGCGACTTGCGATTGAGCAACTGAGCCATTCGGAATGTTGTTCATCCCGTTTTGATTTGCCGGATATTGCTGCTGACTCTGATTGCCAGAATATGGTTGCATTCCAGCCTGAGTATTCATTGGTTGCTGATGCTGTGGCATTTGCTGCTGGAGCACCATGCCATTTTGCGAACCGTGATTCTGATTGGCCGGACTTCCAACGCCTGGGCTGTCATCAAACATGCCTGGCGGATAAACCGAAATCGGCACGTCGTTCTGCGCTGTCTGAATCGTGCGTTGCTGACCGTTGTGAGCCATTCCGTTTTGGTTTACAGCATCCGTGTAAGCGGGTTGCTGCTGTTGCCCTTGAGGAACCCCCTGGCCGGATGACGCTGGAGTTGGCAGACTGGCAGTGGCCACATTTTCGACCGGAGCTTGATTCTTCTGTAGATCCCGCTGTAGTCGGCTTATTGTGGCCGTTACGTCAGACGCCGAATAGATAGTGGCAAGTCGCTGCTCTGCGGCAAGACGATCACCGCGTTTCAAAGACAGCAAAGCAAGATTCACATGTGCTCGTTCATGCTGTGGAGTATTGCTTAGTGCCTGATTCAGGTACTTCTCAGCCTCGAAGAAGCGATCCTGCAACAGATAGCTGTACCCCAGATCATTCAGCAGATTGGAATCCTGCGGATTGGCCGCAAGTGACTGCTTGTAATGAAACTCTGCTGCAGGCCAGTCTTTCTGAAGATCAGCGATGATCGCCATTCCGTGATTTGCTGACGAATTAGTGCCATCCAACAACAGCACCTGTTCAAAGTTCTGGCGAGCGTCGTTAAGTCCCTGCGGATTTCCATTTCCAGCAGCGCGAATCGCCGCTTGACCAGCCTGAACCAGTTGCTCAACTCTTTGAGCAGAAACGGGAGTCGAATTCGCTGAATACGAAGCCTGCATGATTCCTGAATCACGCGCATCCTTCACAGATGCAGCCTGAGTTACCCCAGTGGATTTGCTTCCTGTGTCTTTAACAAAATCACCTTCCAACGCAGCCAATTCGTCCATCGTGTAGTTCGGCTCACGACTGGCCTGCCACGGAAAAGTGGTACCAAGTGACTGACAACCTGCCGCAAAAGACAGGCAGAATAAGATGTTCCAATGGGCGCGGCTTGTCATGACAAGGCATCCGTTTCGGAATGGGAGACTGGTTGAGATTCAACAGCGTCAAAGAGAGGAAATTTGCTGCTGAGTGAGGAGAGAGACGAAGGGTTATAGGAACGCTCGCCAATCGTGTCGAGACAACTTTTCCAGCCTCAATTTTCATCAGGCAGATCCTGCCGATTGATGGTGCCAATTCTGAATGCACGCTGAGTATTCAGAGGAAAAATTGCGAAATTTCTACTTCAACCGGCAGTTATTGCCGCGATGCGAAATGAAGGCTGCTGGCAAAAATGAATGTCCAGTTGCTGTTACTGGCCACTTCCAGCTTGAGCGTAATCGGCAGCGGCAGATTACGAGCCAGTCGACGCGTTCAAAACACAAGGCTCCAAAATCGCTAAAAGCCGCCCCCGGAACCACCAAGTCCGCCGCGATTTCGAGACAGGCGGAAGCGGCCATAATCCTGTTCTGCTTCCAGAGAATTAATCCCGTCGTTGTATGGCTGAGACACAACGGTGCGTTGCTGTGCATTCTGGCAACCCATGTCTGTTAAAACGCGTACGACAAGATCGCGGCGGGCAGCATCCAGTTCCGGATCGGAATTGTTGTCGCTGCGTTGCACGATCACAGGAAACGGAGTTGACGGCATTCTGGCAGCAATCTCCATAATATGATCACGTCCGTAAGGCGCGAATTCAGTCGAATTATCCACGAATTCGTTTCGATAGATCACAAAGTCGCTGGCCTCGCCGTTGGTCTCCATCGTGTGCCAGTGAGCTCGGCTGATCGCCCCCAGCGGTATCACGTCGGGAACCGCCATACTTCGAGAGTGCCCAAATCCGAATGCAGGAAAAGGCAATCCGGAAGATGAAGAAACGCACCCCATACACACACCGCTTACGGCAGCAATGAGAAACAGGTTCGAAGTTTTAAGGGAAAGCAACTTCATAACATTTTCCGATTCGCTGAACTCAGCTTACGACACACAATATTTGAACTTGATTCAGGATCGTCCGTGTAAACATTTCTGCAATGCGCTATCGCCTCTCAGGGACTGAGTATCCTGCTGGTTGCACGCGAGTGCTGCTGCGATGAAACGGCGAACGAAATCTTGAAGCAGCCCGTTGATCGTCGGACTTTCTTGAAGGCGTTACATTCGCCCCCTGATAGCTGCCTGGCACCTGGTAACCGTTCGGCAATGACGGAAGCGATTGCTGCGGCAAATAGATATCGCCCCCCTGCTGAAGTGTCGTGCCATAAGATGGTGATTCGGAAGCAGGTGGCATTGGCTGAGGATTGATCGTTTTGAACGTGCCACCCTGCATCTGCGAAGGCGGGGGTATATTCGGATCGGGCTGCGGTATCAGCATCGATGGTTGTCTCTGCACGCCCTGTCCCTGCACGCCC
>CALFSX010000017.1 GCA_937916515.1 uncultured Planctomycetaceae bacterium
GAGGATCTAGGACAGGCATTGTAAATCGTGTCTTTATTGTCTAGGCTTCGCCAGTTCAGTCTAAATTGCAGCGTTTTGTGGGAGAATTCGGATGACGATGGCTCGTGGTGAGTTGGTTGATTCCACGGTGACTCCGTATTATCACTGCATTTCTCGCTGTGTTCGGCGGGCGTTTTTGTGTGGTGAGGGATGTGAGCATCGCAAGCAGTGGATCGAAGATCGGTTGCGGGAACTGGATTCAATATTTGCCGTCGAAGTGGCCGCGTATGCGGTGCTCGACAACCATCTGCACGTGGTTCTCAAGCTGAATAATGTCGTCGCGGCGGAATGGTCGGACGAGGATGTGGTTCGTCGCTGGGGGCGTTTGTTTCCACCTCGCGGCAAGGATCGTCAGCCCCTGGAAGTGTCCGAAGCGTGGGTGGCACTTCAGTTAAAGGACGCCAAGTGGATTGCGGAAACTCGCAAACGGCTGAATTCGCTGGGCTGGTTCATGAAGTGCCTGAAGGAACCATTGGCTCGCATGGCCAACAAAGAAGACAAGTGCAAAGGCACGTTTTTTGAAGGGCGTTTCAAAAGCATTGCGATTCTGGATGAAGAAGCGTTGCTGACGACTCTGGCGTATGTGGACCTGAACCTTGTGGCCGCTGGTATAGCGAAGACTCCCGAGGAATCCGCACACACTTCCGTGAAAGCTCGCGTGGATCATTGCCGCGAACTGGGGACTCTGGCTGCTGTGGTTGACCAGCCAGTCGACCGCACAAAGCACGATCAGCCTCAAGAGGACGAATCGTTTTGGCTGGTGCCGATCGAGGATCGAAGGGAGTTGAAGGTTTCGGGTTTAGGGGTTCAGGTTTCGGGGAATGCAGGTGAGGGGAGGACGAGTGACGGCAAGGTTGTGGGGCGAGCGGGAATTTCTGCCAACATGAATCTTGCCGGTTATCTGCAACTGCTGGACTGGAGCAGTCGGTTGCTTCGGCACGGTAAGGCTCGTGTTCCCAAAGATGTGGCTGGCATTCTGAGTAGACTCGGCAGCAGTCCGGGCTTCTGGCAGGACCGACTGGAAAAACTGCGAGACCGCAGCCGCAGCTTCGGCACCGTCTTCGCCACAAAGCGCGAGGACATCAATCGTCTTGCGGAAGCTCGCGGCGTAAGAAAGCTCAGCAACTTGAACGGTTGCCCAAGCTGAGGATCATTCCGCAGCAAGGCCCTGGCAAGCCTGCCACCACCGCAAGTGCCAAACTCGCGCGGATTCAAACGCTTCATTCCATTACTTCGGATGCCTTCACAGAAAACGGCAAAAACTCGAAGCAGTCTTGCTGCTCTCTACGAAAGAAAGCAAAGCCTGGTCAATTTCCATTGACTGCCGTCTTGTTTCCACCTGTGGCTGACATTAACGTTGTCTGCGTTGTCGCCGATTAACACGCCTTGTTGCCGAACTGATCTGCATTCCTGAAAGTAGGCTAACTGTACCGGAAACGCCTGACTGCCGCGTGACGATTGCTGAATTTGGCGATACAATTCCGCTCACAACAATCTCAATCAACTCGGCCCGCAATTTACAACGGTACAGGTAATGAAACGACCTCGCAGCGGAGGCGGCTGGAAGGCCATCGCATACAGCATGAAACTTGCCAGTCGAGTTGGCTGGTGGAAAATGTGGAAGGCCATGCGATCGAAAAACACGTGCAAAACGTGTGCGGTTGGCATGGGCGGACAGCTGGGAGGCATGGTCAACGAAGGCGGCTATTTTCCGGAAGTCTGCAAGAAATCGTTTCAGGCCATGGCGTCCGATTTACAAGGCGCCATTCCGACCGACTTCTGGAAACAGTACAGCGTTAACCAGCTGAAGGCGATGACTTCTCGCCAGCTGGAACACTGCGGTCGCATCAAAGAGCCCCTGTTTCTGGAACGCGGCGCAACTCACTTTCGCCCGATAAACTGGGACGAAGCCTTGCAGCGCATGGCCAGCGGAATGAAAGCGGCTGGCCCCGATCGAAGCTTTTTCTATGCCAGCGGACGTTCTTCAAACGAAGCCGGTTTTCTGCTGCAGTTGATGTCGCGAATCTTCGGCACCAACTACGTCAATAACTGCAGCTATTATTGCCATCAGGCTAGTGGAGTCGGCCTGGGTTCCAGCATCGGCACCGGAGCCGGAACCGTGCGGCTGGACGACCTGGAAAAAACCGACCTGTACATTTTGATTGGCGCGAATCCGTCGTCAAACCATCCACGGTTGATGAAAGGTTTAATGGAACTTCGCCGCCGCGGCGGGAAAGTGATTGTGGTCAACCCGGTTAAGGAACTGGGGCTGGTTAACTTTCGAGTTCCCAGCGATGTTCGCAGTTTGATGTTTGGTTCAGACATTGCCAGCACGTACGTTCAGCCACATATCGGTGGAGACATGGCGTGGTTGCTGGGAGTCGCCAAGTATATCATCGAAAGCGGACGGCAGAATTCCGACTTCATCAGCCAGTACACAGAAGGGTTTGCAGAATTTGAACAGCAGGCTCGCAATACTTCCTGGGAAGAAATCGTAGCCAGCAGCGGAATCAGCCAGGCACAGATCACCGACATTGCAGAACAATACCTGAATGCGAACAATGTTGTGTTCGGCTGGTGTATGGGAATCACTCATCACCTGCATGGCACTAACAGCGTGCAGATGATTGCCAACGTGGCATTGCTGCGAGCCATGGTGGGTAGGCGAGGTGCCGGTGTGATGCCGATTCGCGGACACAGCAACGTGCAGGGGCTGGGGTCTGTGGGAGTGACCCCCGCATTAAAGACGGCCATGTTGCAGAAACTGGAAGCCAAGCTGAAAATTAAGGTGCCCACCAATCCCGGCTACGACACCATGGCCTGCATGGATGCTGCTTATCGTCAGGAAATGGATTTCGCGCTGTTGCTGGGCGGTAACTTGTACGGCAGCAATCCCGATCTGCAGTACGCTCAGGACAGCATGAGCCGCCTGAAGCTGGCGGCTTACATGTCAACCACGCTGAACACCGGCCACGCCTGGGGTTTGGGAGAAGAGACGATTATTCTTCCCGTGTTGCCCCGCGACGAAGAGCCGCAAACGACAACTCAGGAATCAATGTTCAGCTATGTGCGAGTCAGCGATGGCGGACCTGCTCGCGTTGATGGGCCGCGCAGTGAAGTTTCCATTCTGGCAGATCTGGCTCTGCAGGTGCTTGGGTCGGGTTGCAAAGTCGATTTTGAACGGCTGAAAAGCCATGCCGCCATTCGCGAGCTCATTGCCGAATTGGTTCCCGGCTATGAATCGATGATGGGTATGGACGAAACCAAGAAAGAATTTCACGTCAGCGGGCGAGCGATTGAGGACTTCAAATTTCCGACGGACAATGGCAAGGCAAAGTTTCATGCTCCACCGTTGCCAAAACCGGAATTTGCGGAAGACGAATTGCGATTGATGACGGTTCGTTCAGAAGGACAGTTCAACAGCGTTGTGTACGACGAAGAAGATCTGTACCGAGGTCAGGAGCGGCGTGACGTGATTTTGATGAATGCTGACGACATGCAACGGCTGAATCTGAAGAAAGATCAGCACGTGCGAATCAAAAGTTCAACGGGCGAACTCAGAATGCTGTTGGCTCGACCGTACGACGTGCGTTCCGGCAACGTGCTGATGTACTATCCGGAATCAAACGTGCTGGTACCGCGCGACGTTGACCCGTTGTCGAAGACTCCAGGATTTAAGGGAGTGAAAGTTTCCATTCGTCCCGAACAACTGGTTACGCGATGACGGTTGATCGCTCCCTTGAAGCAGGCAATGTCGTTCCAGCGTTGCGGCAGGTTCCCAGAATTCACATTGTGGGAAAGAAGAACGCCGGCAAGACGACTCTGGTTTGCGACCTTGTTAAAGAACTTAGCCAACGTGGCTTTCAAGTGGCCACTATCAAGCATACTCATCACCACCACGAACTGGACACGCCCGGAAAAGATTCGCACAAACACCGCGAATCCGGTGCGGCGGGCGTGGGCATTCTGTCGTCGGAAATGACGGCTGCGTTTGTGCCGGTCGCTCGCAGCGAAAGCGAAGCCATTCGGTATGCTCGCTTCAACATCATGTTCAACGATTGCGACATCATCCTGGTGGAAGGCGACCTTGCGTCCACCGCCATTAAAATGGAAGTCTGGCGATCAGCGGCTAAAGAAGCTCCCTACGCCGCCACAGATCCTTCGATAACCTGCGTCGTTACTGACGAAATCTGCAGCACCGGCTGCGATACTGTGCTTAGGTCAAGCATCGCCGACATTGCCAACTACGTGCTTGCCAAAGCCAACCTCAGACCCCAACCTGAAAACTGAAGACCCTTCATGCTAAAACAACTCGCTGACCTGCTGTCCCTGACTTTGCTGTTGATCGGACTGTCTGCCGCTGCCGCTGCTGCTGGCAGTGAACGTCCGAACGTGTTGCTGATTTGCGTTGACGATTTGAAGCCCAACATCGGCTGTTTCGGAGATGCAATCGCCGTCACGCCGAACATCGATAAGTTGGCACAACATGGAGTCCGATTCGACGCTGCCTATTGCAACCAGGCCGTGTGTTCGCCCAGTCGGAATTCGCTGATGACCGGCCTTCGTCCTCAAACAATTGGTGTCTACGATTTGCCGACGCACTTTCGTTTTGCCGCACCGGACGTCGTGACCTTCAGTCAGTATTTTAAGAATGCCGGATATCATTCGGCGGGCCTTGGAAAAATTTATCACGTCGGGCACGGCAACATTGATGACGCTCAATCCTGGAGCGAACCATCGTGGCGTCCGAAAGCCCCCAGTTATGTTTTGCCGGAAAGCGTGGCTGGCATTAAGCCCGATTCCAGTGGCAAAAAGCGAGGCCCCGCAACTGAAGCCGCCGACGTTTCTGATGACACATATTCCGATGGGCAAATCGCAGACGAGGCCGTTAAGCGTCTGAAGGCGGCCGCAGCAGCACAGCAGCCATTCTTTCTGGCGGTCGGCTTCCTGAAGCCGCACCTGCCCTTTGTTGCTCCCACAAAGTACTGGAACCTATACGACCACGCCACTCTGCCATTGCCTGAAGTCAAAGATGCTCCCAGGGATGCACCTGCTTATGCTGGAACTTCCGGCGGCGAACTTCGCAATTATTCTGACATGAACAAGAAGGGTGCGATCGATGACAAGACAACTCGGCACCTGATTCACGGATACTATGCGGCCACAAGTTACGCCGATGCGCAAATTGGGAAAGTGCTGAATGCCGTCGATGAATTGAAGCTCACAGGCAACACCATCATTGTTTTGTGGGGCGACCACGGATGGCACCTGGGCGACCACGGCATGTGGTGCAAACACACGAACTATCAACAGGCGGCCCGCATTCCCGTAATCATCGCAGCTCCCCATGGTGCTCGTGGAGCTGCGTCTGCCGCTATGATCGAAACAGTCGACATCTATCCGACAATTGCAGAACTGGCAGGGCTGGCTGCTCCTGCAAATCTGGACGGCAAAAGCTTTGCCGCTTCGGTAAAGGATACTTCGATTGCGGCCCGAAAATTCGTCACTCACGTTTATCCACGCAGTGGAAAGCTTGGGCGAGCTATCCGAAACGAACGTTATCGTTTGGTCGAATGGAACGACATCGGTGCAGCGGATTCTGAAGCGGAGTTTGAACTTTACGACTACAACGAAGATCCATTGGAAACGAAAAACATCGCTGCCGGCCATCCGGAACTTGTCGCTGAAATTCGCAGCAAACTGGCGGAACAACCTGCCGCCAAGCCTCAGTGGAAGAAGCCTTCTGCCAAAAACAGCAAAGCGGAATCAGCGAAGCCCAAAAGCGGCAAATCAAAACTGGACCGGTCGGCGATGTTTAAAAAGCGAGATACCGATGGAGACGGCCATTTAAGCAAAGACGAATTCCTGTTGAAGCAACCCGACCCGGACGAAGCTCCCAAGCGGTTCCCCAGATTCGACAAAAACGGAGACGGCCGGCTGTCTCATGATGAGTATGTCAACAGTTCAAAGCAGGCATCCGCGAACGAGTAATCTTTAACCGCCCGCGACAACCGGACTTTGCTGCAGTGTGCTTTGCGGCTCACTGTTTTGCAGCCGAGTAAGCTCATAGATGAGTGTTGGCTTGGTAAGGAGCAGTCTCCTGAGGGCGGGGGCCGGATGGAGTCAGGTACGAGCGGAACCCCGTGTCGTTACCGACAAATCTGAATTGCCAAGTGTCAGATTCGGGCTTTGCACCGCAGGCAAAAACGGCCAACGTATTTGCTGGTGGCCATCAAAGTTGTTGTCGGCAACGACAAGGTGCAACCCGGAGGCCTTCGCTTCGCTCAGCCCAAACTCAGTCACGGCGGGAGAAAAGGCGAATTCGATAGACGCGACGTTTACTGCACACTACGTCCAAGTTGCTTAAGCGTGGATGTCATGCGATGCAGAACTCCCGGTTCGTCTTCTTCTGTGGTCAAGGTCGAAGTGCGTAGCTTAGGAATCAGTCCCGTGGCTGCTGGCTGGCCATCTGCCTGCTTAACGTGACGGTTCATGCCTCGGCCACCCACGTGCGGACTGGAATTGGTTCGTTTATGTTCGTTGGATGGCACTGTGTGAGCACTCGCTGATGATTCAACGACATTCTGCGCTGCTGTGGACTGCATTGTTGAAGGAGGCAGGTTGATTGATGCCTGCACGATTTCGTTGGATTGTTGCGTAACAGTATGTGACTGATTGTTCAGCGTCTGAACCTGGTGCGAAGGCGCGGTGTTGGTTAGCTTTGTGCTTTTCGTTGCTTCGGTTGGAGCTGTTGCCGTTGTGACCACGTGAGTTGTGTTTTCCGGATGAATGCGGCCACAATGCGAGCAAACGACGCCACTGCTGGTGGGCGGCTGATGTTGTTCGACAACCAGTGGTGTTCCGTCTTCCGCTTCTTCCATCTTAAAACTGTAAACGTGTTCGTAGCCGACCGGTTCCACCATTCGGCGAGAAGGCTCCACCGGTTTCAGACTGGAAACTGGCAGATTGATATCAACCGGAAACAGCTGAACAGCATCGTCTTCGTCGCCATTCCGTTCTGTTGTAGGCGGTGCAACCCGAATCGCGTCTGTGCGGCTGGAATTGTCGGGCAGCATCAATTGCAAAGATCGAGATTCCAGAGCGGCATCGGCAGGAAGTTTTTCCATTGTTGTGGGTGGCACCGCCAACTGCGGTAAGGTTGGGATGACAAATGGTTCAACCACCTCGTCAATCACTTCGCTGCCACGATGTTGCAGCCCTTCACCACGCAAAAGTACCTGTTGTTCAGATGATCGGCCGACTGCAGTTCTGATCGGCACCGGCGCACGAAAGCTGGCCGACTGCGAATGTTCATAACTTTGCTGATCAATCGCTGATGTTTCAGCCACTGGCTGCTGCCGGGAAGTTGAAATTGGATTAGCTTCAAAGTGGCGTGGTTCAGATATCTGTTGTGTGTTGACTGGTTCACGCTGCGCGGTTGGTGAAGTTGGTTTTGGTGGCAGATAGCCCATTGGCGGCGTTCCGGAATGCGTTTCGAAGGAACGCGATTCTACTGTTCGTGTGGCTATGCGAGTTGATTCTGCCTGCTGCAGAGCCAGCTGAGTTTCAGCCAGTCGTTGTTGAGCCAAAAGAGTTTGTTCGGCAATCTTTTGCTGAGCCAGTTGTTGTTCTGCGATACGCTGCTGGTGTTCCAGAGTTTGCTGAGCAAGTCGTTGTTCGGCAAGTCTTTGTTGAGCGACCTGTTGATCCAGTATCTGCTGCTGCATAAGTCGCTGCTGAGCCAACTGCTGTTCGACCAGCTGTTTTCCGACCAGCTGTTCTTTCTGCAAAGCCTGCTGATACGATTCCAGCAGTTGTGTGGAAACCTGCGAACGGCTGGACGTTTGCTGAGCTTCCTGCAGGCTGCGGCGCGTTTCGTCCTGCAGCTGGCGGAACGAAGCTGCCAGCTGTTCAACGCCTGCGCCGATTTTTGCAATGTCTTCGTCTCGTTCGCGACGCTCTTTTGTTTGAGTTCTGGCGATTCTGGATTGTCGTCTGTCTTCAAAATCGGCGGCGGAATCCTGTTCATTCTGTCGAATGGCCGTTTCAACGCGTTCGGCTAAAGCCTTTACTTCATCGCCGAACAACGAACCGTCGACGTTAACGGTGACCGGGTGAACCGTGATGGGCGCGAACAAAGAATTCGCGGGAGGCTGAAATGCTGCGGTATCCACAGAAGCAGATCGCTGAGTCGATGCCACCGTGGTCTGATGCTGTTGAGTCGTGGACTGCTGCGAATGATTGATGACGTTGCTGGTTGATACCGTATTCGTAAAATCCGAATTAGGCGGAGCCTGCGCGTGAGCACTTGCTTGAGACACACGAGCATGAAAATTGTGGTCGCTGGCTGACGTTGTGCGACGCAGCGGCGGTTCGGACGCCTTCATTTGAGAAGGGTAAAATTCCGCGAATTCCTGACTGGTTTTCACCGCCGCATCATCAACTTGTTCGCGCGCAGAGGCGATCGCAAGGTGAGGCAGGCTGTTGCCTTGAATCAGCGGCAGCAAAACCGCGACCGATATCCCGCAAAACACCACGCTCACAGCCAACAGGACAACACCGCCGGTCTGAAACTCTGACGATTGGCTCATCATTCCGTCCAGTACTCAATACAAAGTCGAATTGCTGAGCGCATGACTCAGCTGTAATCAACTCATCGGCAATCGATACAGTCCGCCTGTACGGAATATTCAGAATAACCACGAAACACAGCCCAAGCTCCCTATTTTTACAAAGCCTGAGGTATTTCAGTAGTGGATCTTGTTAAAGATCCCGAGGATCGAATGGCTTCCGGATCTTTAACAAGATCCACTACGGCAGAAACTGCGTCTCACGACAGCAGGCCGGCAACGGGTTCGGAACCGTGATCGGAAAGGGGAATCGGGCGGCCGACGTTGCTTAAATTTGTGCGTTGGTGATTCAGGTTCAATGCGGCACAAATCGTTGCCATCAGGCTTTGAACGGTTACGGGTGAGTCGTCAATTTCCATGCCATCGGCAGACGTGCGGCCGAATGCCTGTCCGGCTTTAATGCCTGCCCCGGCCAGTACGGTGCTCCAGCTTTTCGGCCAGTGGTCGCGTCCGTTGTTTTCGTTGATTTTGGGAGTCCGCCCGAATTCGCCCATCCAGATTACCAGCGTGTTATCCAATAAACCTCGCTGGCTTAAATCGTTAATCAACGTGGCGTAAGCGGGGTCAAGAGCACCGCATAAGCCTGTGACGGCGTCGAAGTTTTCCTGGTGAGTGTCCCAGCCCGCGCCGCCGCCCGCTCCATCGGCACTGCTGAGGTTCACTTCAACAAACGAAACGCCGCTTTCGATCAAACGGCGAGCCAGCAGGCAACCCTGTCCAAACGGATTGCGACCGTAAGCGTCGCGAAGTGTGTCGTCTTCGCTGTCCAGGTTGAACGCTCCCACAGCTTCCGAATTCATCATCTTGACGGCCTGCTGATACGTCTGTACGTGGCTGGCACCAGGTCCGCCGGGGCGGTTGGCCAGGAAGTCATGTTCCAGAGAAGTTAATAACTGCAATCTGGCATCTGCCTGAGCCGACGTGATGTTTGACGACGCCTTCAGGTTGCTTACTTCAAAAGAAACCGCCGAATTTTCCGGGCCACCCTGCATTTGTGATGAAACAACCAGAGGCGACCAGCTGGGGCCCAGAAAACCTGGCCCATAAGCGGCGGGGCTGAATGCCTGAAACGGATTGACGCTGACAAACGACGGCAGGTCGCAGCTTCGATCGATCAGCTCTTTTCCCAGCAGCGATCCCACCGTGGGATAGCGAATCGGTCCCTGTGGAAGGTACCCCGTGTGCATGAAATAGGTCGCTCTTGTGTGATCGCCTTCTTTCGTTGACATCGACCTGACCACGGCCAATCGATCCATGACCTTTGCGACCTGAGGCAGGTTTTCGCTGATACGAATTCCCGGCACACTGGTTTCGATCGACTTTGTGGGGCCGCCATTTTCGTGCCCTTCTTTGGGATCGAAGGTTTCCATCTGACTGGGGCCACCCGACATCCACAACAGAATACATTTCCTGTTGCGTTTTCCATTGGCAGATTCATCAGCAGCAGCGGCTTGAGCAGCAATGGCGGGCATCCAACCGGAAGCGGATGCTCCCAATAGTCCCAGTGCGGAATACTTTGCGAATTGTCGCCTGGTAAATTCGTTGTACATGTTCGGACTCCGCTGATTCGCCGCAAAAAGAATTTGAACATTCCGTAGGGTGGGCATCGCCCACCAAAACCGGCTGTTACCTTTGGTGGGCAATGCCCACCCTACTTTACTCTTGGTGAACTCTGCTCGCCCTGCTTAATGGTTCAACAGGAACTCACTGCTGTTCAGCAGCACCCAAAATACGTCGGCAAGAGCCTGCTTTTTATCATTGGATGCTCCACCGCTTTCAAGATATTCGCCAAAACGTGATTTTTCTTCGGGAGTTGGCTTGCGCGATAATGATGCCAGAAACAGGGTTTCCAGTCTGTCGGCGGATGTCATCGCGGGAAACTCGGCAACCGCTCTTAGCGTTTGACTGTCGTTGATATTGGTGGCTTTGGTGATAAAGTCGCCATTCATCATGGCCAACGCCTGCAGGATTGTCGTTTCGCGATCCAATGCTGATTCTGCACTGTCGCGGAACAGATCAATAAACTGTGCTCGAGGCGAGTTGGTATCGATGACAAACGGATTGTCGCTGCGAAACGGTTGATAAAAGCCGACTGCTTCTGCCAGACTGTCGAACAGTTGTTCCGGCGTCATGCCTCGTAAGACGGCTCTGGCAAAGTGCGATGGATCTTCCTGAGAAGCGTGCGTTTGAACGCTGCTAAGCTGGTAAACCTTCGTGGCCGTGATGACGCGAATCAGGTGCTTCATGTTATAGCCACTGTCAACAAACTGATTCGCCAGAATGTCCAGCACTTTGGGATGCGACGGCGGGTTGTTTTCAGAAAAGTCGTCGACCGGATCCACAATGCCTCGACCAAAGAACTGAGCCCACATGCGGTTGACCGCCATTCTTGCAAAGTACGGATTTTCGTCGCTGACGATCCATTCGGCCAGAACCTCGCGCGGAGCTGCCGATTGTTCGTTCCATTCGGGTTGTGTGCCGTTTAAAAAAACGGCCGGTACGTATTCGCCGGTGCCAGCCACCTGGATGCTGTGTTTGGATTTGTCTTCGGCCATGGTCAGCATCATGCTGGGATTGTCTTCGTCTGTTTCCGGGCGGCTGAAACCGGAGTAGAAAGCGGCCATGTTCCAGAATTGCTTCTGGCTCCATTTGTCGAATGGGTGATCGTGACATTGAGCACAATCCAGACGCACACCCAGAAATGCTCGAGCAGTACCGGCGGCCAGGTTTTCCGGCTTCAGTTCGCGAACAACAAAAAACGCATCGGGGCTGGTTGTGGCGGCCAATGCAGCTGCGTTGCCGTCGTTTAGTTCTGTGGTGATGATTTCGCGAGCAATCTGGTCGTACGAACTGCCTTCCGCGATGTGCTTCCACAACCACGCTTCGAAGCCCGGAATGAGTCCTCGAAATTGAGCCTGGCTGCTGGCCTGGGGAATCAACGCGTTTCGCCACACAGTGGTGATGTGACGAACAAAGCCGGGACTGTCCAGCAAAGCTTCTACAGCGGCAGAACGTTTGTCGGGCGATGAATCCGCCAGAAATTCACGCAATTCAGAAACGGCCGGAATTCGCCCGCCCAGGTCCAGATGCAGGCGTCTTAGGAATTCGGCATCGCTGGCAGCATTTGCAGAAGTAACACCTTCTGCATTCCACGACTGTTCAAACAGGCGATCGATTTCAGCGGCACTGTCTTTGATGGAAGCTCGATCATCTGCCATCGCGTACACGCTGACGCACGACAGAAACAAGAGTGAAAGCAAAATTCGCCGCACGATGAAAACTTCCTGAATAACGGCCATCTAGAACGCCGTGCCTGTTACAAGCTGCAGTATGCTTATAGGATCACTTTCCGCCCGCCATTTGTCTACGTTAGAAGGCAGATTTGACAGTTCCCTGCGGAATGAAGGCCGCACAACGGCAAACGGCAAACGGCATGCGCGGCGACAGCTGCGCGCGTCTCCAATCACAGGGGCGATGGTCAAAACTGAGCCGCTGTCCGCTGGCCGCTGAGCCAACCACCCTGAAAATAACTAATAGGGCGTGGTGGCTACATCAGGAAGAGGAGAGATCTGCGCAGATTGATCATTCCGTACATCTCCGGCGCCGAGTCCGGTGAATGTCCCACGCATCATCCCTCAACGAGCGTGGATGGCCCGGGCATTTCACGTTCGTGAAGCATTTCCATAAACAGGGGCTTCTAAACTTCTTCAAGGCGTATAACATGGTCCCGTAAGGCTACTGAGTCTGCTTTATACCCCACGCCGCATAAATTGATTTGTTTGAGTCGCAGAGGAGGTCGATTGCAATGTACCGAAGTCCTCCTCTGCGAGTCGGGTTAAACGGGATACACATCATTTCCAGCGGTGCTACGTATATTGCGTGAATATGTTCACGTTGAGCCAGGTTTTCAGAGCGACAACGAAGCGTTTCCGGGCGTCAGCTCAAATCGTCTGAGGCACTGCCTCGTTAGAGTCTTACTTTATTGGAAGATGCGAGTACCGTGCGCATGTTGGTCGGAGCATTCCGCGTCAGTCTGCGTGGCTCTGTTTCTTCACAGCAAATCATCGGAGGATTCTATGAACATTTCCATCATTGCGGGGCTGGCGTTTCTTTTGCAGGTTTCCAGTGAACCGGTTACGGCTGAGAAGGTTGCCGTCATTTCGATTAAGCGATGCTTAGTCGCCAACCGCAATCAAGTTGAACGCGACGCCTTAATGGAAGACATCGCGTTTATTGATGCAGAAGCCCGCGATCGCGTTGAGGCGATGCAGGCTGCTGAAGCTGGTATCGGTGCAGACAGCACAGAACTGGAAAGAACTCAGGCAAAGCTGTTGCGGGCCGAATTTGAACTCTTTCGACTCCGTAAGCAGCAACAACTTCGCGATGCTGAAGAAAAAATGCTCAATGATTCTCTGAAGCGAGTTGAAGTCGCTGTGTCTGCCATTGCAAAACAGAAAGGCTGCACTGTTGTCGTTTACGAGCGAACTCAGGATTCGTCTGTAGCCGTCAATTTTACCGCAAAACAAATTATCAGCGTGGCCCCTCGGTCATTTGTCTCCAGCAATAAAGGTCGCATCGATATTACAGACGATGTGATCGCATGGTTGGCTAAGAACAAAGCAAACGCGAACAAAGAATGACTCGGTTAAATTCTTCTGCGGAACAGATTTCTGTATGCGACATCAGGCAAGACGGACCTTCAACCAGCTTCGCAATTGGGCACGTTGGGCAATTGGATCCAGACCGATTGTCTTTTGCTCATGTTGTTCTGCTTCACACCTGAACGCTGGTCCATTTGTCGAAGGTCCCGAAAAGTTTTTTATCTGCGACAGGTGCATGACTGAGGCAAAAGAAACGGAAGTCAGTGGCGGTATCGCGTCAGGTTCAACGCAAATCAGCTCCAATCCTTATCTTGCACCAACGGCGAATGATTCCGCATTGGCCTGTGCACTTTGCGGAAATGATGCAACCTGCGGGAAGCTGTACCTGCTGAGCAACCGTCATTTCGCTTGCGAAGTATGCGTTAATGAATCACGCCGATTATTTTCGCGTGCGGGCCGAACGTCCTGACGTGTGGTGTGTCTCCGAACTTACGGTAGTGTTTCCGCAGCAGATTCGCTGAATTTTGTGATGAGGCTTTTGCTGGGGAAGCCGTTGGTGTTCCCACTAATTCGCCTCGGCCTCCGGTTTGTTGCAGTCCGCTGGAACGTGCTTTACGCGGCTTAACGGGAAATCCCACTGCTGACGGAGGCTGCAAGTTAGCACGGATGTTCCGCGAAAATTGCCCAAAACCGGAGTCGCATAATCTGAAATTGCACGTGCTTTGGTGGTCGAGAGTGGTAAAATAGATCAGACAAGACTTCCCAAATACGTGCGCAGGTTCCCAAATCAGCAAACCAGGGCAGCTTTCCCTGAATTTTCCGCGACCAAACCCTGTTCAGGTGTGCAAATTGTGTGAAAACTTTATAAGGTTCCGGCGTCGCGTTCGCCGATGGTGAAACTTCATTCGTCGCTCGCGGCGAATTTTCTCGTTTTTCGCGTCTTTTGGGATGTGAACGAACGTGAATTCTGAAAACAGCAGTGTTTTCGGTATGCACTTGTAGCTCAATTGGATAGAGCACCGGTCTACGAAACCGGAGGTTGCTGGTTCGAGCCCAGCCAGGTGTACTAGGAAAAAGCCTACTCAAACGCGAGTAGGCTTTTTTTGTGTACCCACCAAATGTACCCACCAGCTTTATTCTGCAGGCTGTTTTCGTTCCATCATCGCCCCCAGCTTGCTGGATGCCGTTGCTTGTGCGTCCTGCATTAAATGGGCGTAGGTGTTTGCTGTCGTGCTGAAGTCAGCATGTCCCAGCCTTTCCTGAATTACCTTCAGGTCAACGCCAGCCGCCAACATTAACGATGCCTGCGTGTGTCTCATGTCATGGAACGTGACCGTCTTCGGGATTCCTGCGGCTTTTCGGATCGGGTACCAGCAGTTTCGGTCGAAGTTTGAGCCGCGTAAATAGCCCCCGATTGTGTCCGGGAAACAGATTGGAACGATATCCGGGTCGAACCCTTCGTCCTTTGCTTTTTTCAAGCGGCTTTCCAGTGCTGCCACGGCGATCGGCTCCAACGTCACCATTCGCCTACTGCTCTTCGTCTTCGGGACTTTCGTGAAAACCTTGCCACTGATCTCTTCGCAGGCTTTGCGGACGAACAGAACGCCTTCTGACAGATTGACAGCCGACCATTCCAGGGCGAATAGTTCACGCTTCCGAAGTCCAGTCATTGCTGCCAGCGTGATAATGTCGCCAACACGATGTGCGGCACATTCATCAAAGAGTCTATGGCATTGATCCAGTTCAAGCGGAATGACTTCTTTTCGGTCAACTCTCGGTTTGTCCAGCACGTTACATGGATTGAACGCCAGCAACCCAAGCTTCACAGCTTTGTTGAGAGCATTTCGCAGAACACGGATTGACCGTAGCCGCTGGTTGTCGCTCATTCCGTTGCGTTTAAGCGTTCCCTGCCATTCGAGAAGCTTCTCGCCGTTCAGTTTGGACAGTTTAACGGCACCAATAAATGGGACCGTCTGAAGCCGCGTGCTGCTTTCGTATTCTTCCAGCGTCTTAGCTGATCGATTCACCGCAACATCGTTGTTGAGCCAACGTTGTAGGTATGCCGCCAATGAGTCTTTGGCGACGAATGCCTTTTGGTTTAGCCTGGCTTGCAGCTTCACTTCGTCCAGCTTGGCAATAACGTCCTGTTGTGTTCTGCCGTAAACGGTTTTGCGTTGACGATCGCCGTTAACATCTTTGCCGAGACTCAAGCGACCTACCCACCGACCGTCTTCACGCTGGTGAATTGTTCCTTCACCTGATCCGCGTTTGCTCATTACTTTCACCGTTCTATCAATGGTGACCTATCAAAATTTAGAAGACGGGAAACTGGTGATAGTTGCCAGCTTTCGACCGGAGTAATTAGTTCCGACCTATCCCGCCAAACTTCAGTGTACAAACAACGGAACTGCCTGTCTTGCCATCCGCTCAATTCATCCCGGCACGGCGTGCAGTCGCCGCCGGCTCAAGTGGTTCAGCCCGAGGTGATATAGTTATTACGGCTGGCACATTCGGTTTAACCTGCACCAGTAGCCACTGCCTGCAGTCCCAAGGCGTTCACAACCGAATAAGACGGAAGTATTCGGGACAAGGAGTCCTGCCAAATCCGCAAGCAAGGAGGCTATCAATGCTACGAATGATTAAATACCTGTTGGCTCCATTAGACTTACTGAAACTGATTGCCGTCCAGGACAGCCGCCAACACACCAATGATCTTTAAGCGACGGTAATACTTTGCCTCTGTATTAACCGCTGGCATGTTGGTAATACTGCGGCTGTTTTTCAGTTGACGGTTGCCGTCCAGAAACTTCAAATACTTCAGCAAGTTTGGTTCAAATCAATCGAACTCATCTTGCAATTGCGGGCCATAGGGCACTGGCTGGAGTTTTCAGTCAGTGC
>CALFSX010000018.1 GCA_937916515.1 uncultured Planctomycetaceae bacterium
AAGGTGCTTCGCTGCGCCGGTCTCACAAACGACCGCCTCAGTGGCAAAGCGGAGTTGTTGCGGTTTCTCAACCTCAGCCGATAGCGCCGGGATCCTTTCACGTGCATAGACTAACTGACAGAAATACCCCCGCTATGCAATTTGCGCAAGCCGGCCCCAAAAAAGTTTTATCTCCTGTTTTGCAAGGTTCGCCGCATTTTGGAGATCCAACATTCGGGAATTACGCCCAACCGTCCAAACTCACGATCCAAATTCACAGTCACCCGCCGCAGATCACGCTCCGTCACTGTATCACAGCCTTTGTCCACGGGAGGTGCGAGCACAATGGCCTCCGGTATCTCGGCGAAAGACCTATCAGAGACATGAATTGTAAAAACCGCACCAGATCACTCAGGTCCTTCGCGACATCCTCTACCAACAGTTGATCGGCGCCGATCAATAGCGGTTTCAACTTCGTCACCACCGAGAAAGCCAGAAAGCGTCTCCGCCAGCGATGCAATGGCCACCATATCCATTTTTCACCGAATTCAGTTGTGAGAGTCGCCGCTCCAATGACGACCGAATGCATAACCCCGCGGTCAGGCACGACAGAGATAACAGAGAGTTCGGCAAAAATCAGGGCTACAGGACGCCACATCGTGTGGACAAACATGTCGGGCATGGCGCGGAAAGAGAGAAACCCACAGGTCAGCGAAAGGCCCTAAGCTGTTTTCAGATAATGGTTTAAGCCGCCCCATGCCTCTGCGGGCGCATGAAAAAACCCCTCGGTCACAGGCTACTGCGATCGAAGGGTCTTGAGTTGAGTGATTCAGACTCGTTTCGAGCCCGCTCTGAGAGTTTTTAGAGAGTCCTCGTTCATAACCCGGTGGGTTCAAAATATTGAAACGAACACTTTGCCAGATGAATCCCAAGAAAGATCCTTGGTGTGAAATGAAATGTAAACCTGCGTGGGCAAGCGTGAAAGCAATCGGAGCTTGCCTGCGTTCCGGTTAGAACGATCGCAGAACGATTACCGCCGACGACAGCTTGTCGGTTCGGCTGAGATGCATGCCTGTCAGCCGTTTGGAAGTCGCCTTTTCGCAACGTTTAGTGCTCGGCTGACTTTCTTGACCCCACGGAGACGTGCTGATTCAGGTGAAATACAGAACGTGATCTATTTGTTTCGCATGAATGCGGAAAGCTAATGGAGCTTAAAAGTTGTTTAAGCAGCGACGGTGGTCCCTTTCTTGCGACGACCCCGCCTAAAGCCTCCCAACATTCCGAGAGCCCCGAGACCAAAAATTGATAGCATGCCTGGCTCGGGAACTGCCGATGCAGATGCAGTGCCTAACTGGAAGTTCAGGTTATTTGAAGAGAACGAACGGCTCCAGGCGCCACCAGTATTCTGGGTATATATACCCTTGTTGTTGTCTTCACTGTCGAATACTGTCTGGGCAATAGCCGAGGCAATGTCAACACTCGGACTAGAAGCATCGCTAAGTTTAACGGTTGCCCAAGTTGCTACTGCAGGGTCCCCAGTAAACCCCCCCCCTTCAGCCACTGCCCAGTAGGTGGTGCCGGCACTAAGCGTAATATCCGTACTCAATGCGTGTTCCCGTGGTGTCCCCCATGTGCCGACACTGACGCCACCAGATAGATTGATACTGGCTGTGGCGAGAGTTGTGGCACTCGGGGCGTTTGCTCCATCAGCTCGGATTGAGAATTCTTTAGTGAGGCTACCGTCTCCCCCGTAAAACAAAAAGGCAGTGTCAACCGTTACGTCGCTACTCCCGACTATGAATTTCGAAGCAAAAGCCACAAAGCCATTGTCATTAGCCAAAAAGCTGGGATTACTCAGCAGTGTACCTGATGATTCGGGTTGGTAGTTCCCAAACTCGCCAGCAATGATGCCGGCCTGAAGCTGGCCGAATGAACAGACCGCAAGAAGAACTCCCAGCCCTGCCCGAAGCATCCATGGGCTAGTTCGCGAAATACTCGTCAATAAATACGACTGCATGATCAGAACCCTTGAACTTGGATGGAGTAGCTAGCAACTGCGTTTTAAGCATCAATCCTGAACGAGATTCCGCTCGCACTGAAAACATGCAACATATAGGTATGTTGCGTAGGTTACTCAGCCGGTAGGATGAGTCAATCGTTAAAACCCTCAATCTTCTCCTTTTCGGGCAGCATGCCCCCCCCACGAATGAGTGTGCATGCCGCGGTCACACACCCCAGATCGGGTGTGCTCTGAGCCCCATTCGAAACGAATGGCTGGCGGCCCACGCCCAACGGGTAAATCGGCTCTGGTTGATCGCGACTCACTGATTCATTCGCCATATCGTTGAGACTGTTCAAGTGAGCATCCCTGCCCACATCCCCCGCTGCACACTCCAGTCCAAGCTCCTCACACCCGGCGCAGTTCACGCTGTCAAGCCCCTCGTGTACGCGAGGCACAAATAGAATCGCCTCTGGGATCTCCGGCGCAAGCGTCAGAAGGTTGATGATCTGGCTTAGCCGTGCCGGGGCGACATGACCAAGACGTGCAAGTTTACTCTGATCTTTCACGACGCCGGTTTTCTGAAGTTGATTGAAGCGTATCGCCAACGCCATTAGCTTGGTGACACGCTGAAGTCGTCCGTAAACGAGCAGGGATCAAGAGCCAGTCCACTAGCAGATTAAATTCCACAACGACGCTCTCGCGGGGTGCATGACGAGGTGACTCTAAGCCGGCTCGCACCTAAGCTGAAATGCTTTGTAGTGAATCCGGAAATCGAGCGAGGGCGAGCAAAGAAAAGTTCGAAACGTATCAAGTAGGGGGAGGGCCGGCACCATGTAATCTTCATAGACCGTCGTCATGACATCTGCTCCAGAAATAGAGAAGCCAGGTACCCGCAAGGGTGGGGAGAAAACGAGAAACGACGCGGGAGATGATTCGCGCGTACCGAAGCGGAACGGCGATTCATATTCGTGGATGAAGTTGGACACCCCTGCACGCATCGAGCAGATTGGACTGCACGATTTACTTTGCCAGGTGCTTTTGGCAGAACTCCAACTGGAGCTCCAGCCACGTCTTGCCTTTTTCCACGGTGGGAAGCTTGTTGCGCCCTCCGCTGAATGCAACGCACGGGATGCCCAGTTCCTGGGCTTTGTCTCGCAACATGATCGCTGCTTGCGGTGGGTGAATTCGATCGCTGGGTTTGGCATCAGAGTAGATGAAGATCGGAGCTTCGCCTTTGTCCATGAATCGCAAAGCGAATTCCTCGGTCCCTCTCGGTTGCATGATGCTAATCACGACGGCGGGGCGTGAACTTTGTCGGCTGATCACGTTGCTGGCCGACGGATCCGCGAAGTCGTCGTGATAGGCCAGGAACTCGCTGATCAGAGCTCCGGCTGATACGCCGCAGCAGCACAGTCTGTGCGTGTCAATGTTCCAATCCGTCGCTTTTGAGCGGACAAACTGCACTGCCCGTGCGCAGTGACGGGCGATTTCAAGGTGGTCGATGTCGTCGCTAAGAAAGGGATAGTTGCAGGACACGACCGCGTAACCTGCGTTTCGGTACGCCTGGAGCATAGCGTTTCGGTTCTTCTGCAGTTGGCTTTTATCGCCATCTCGAAATCCGCCGGGGTGAAACCAGATCAGAACCGGGGCAGGCTCGTCGCTCGTCGCGTCGCTTCGTAGGGCAGGCCAGAAGTCGAGTACGTTTCGTTCATGCTTCGTGTCGTACGCGATGTCACATTGTGGTGCAGCGTCGTCGGAGACCTTGCTGAAGAACTTCCAGATCACGTCCGCGACTTCGTTTCCCAACTCGCGCTTACCAGGAACTTTGTGCCCAAAATTCTTGATCTTATAGTGCCATACCTCGTTTCCGTTGACTCCATCTTTGTAATGGTGTGCTTTCGTTTGGTCAGAAATTTGGATGACATCTTCGGTGCTGGTTTTGTTGAGTTTGCGCCAGAACTCCATTATTGCATCCTGATCTGGCGCGCCGCCCCAGCCGCCATTCTTCGACATGCTGCCGTTGTAAGGCACGATTTCATCATCCAAACCCGAGATTTGCAAAATCGGTACAGGTCGCATCACATCACGATGTTCCCAGTTATGGCCACTCATGGTGCCAATCACCGACGCGGCGGCTTTGAATACATCTGGTTTCTCCGCGACCAGCGTGTAACTCATGAAACCGCCGTTGGAAACTCCGCAAACAAAGGTTCTGCTTTTGTTGAGCGAGTGCTTTTTTTGCAGGTCAGAGGCGAGTGCCGAGAGGAAGCCAATGTCGTCAGTCTTGCTGATCTTCAGTCGAGCGTTCCAGTGAGGGATCCCTTCTCGGTCCTCAGCCCCTTGCGGATAACAGACGGCAAATCCGTTGTCATCGGCCAGACGATTCATGACAGGATCCACGTAATCCCTGGCGTCGCCGTGATACCCGTGGAGCACGAATACCAGAGGCGAATTATCCGGAAGCTGCTGAGGGACGTGGAGCAGATACTTTCGCTTCACGTTGTTGTGCATGAACTCGATGAACTGTCCGACATCAGGCTGCTCAGCGAGCAGATTCGTGCCTGCCCACGGCATCACGAAAAGAAGGGCGATCAGGTATGCACTGGCAGTGTTACGTTTTGTCATTTTTTCTTCGTGAGCGGCATGGCACTAGCCGCCGATTTGTTGACAGATTTGTTGCATGGTCTGTTTATTGATTGCACGGGACCGGTGGCTAGCGCCAGATCGCTCACAGTGACAACGGCGAACGACTTTCGGCGAACTGTTCCAAAGGTAAGCCCAGGTGTTGGAGCATCGCCAGGTGAAGGTCGGACATCGACGTATCCTTTCGATCACCAAGTCGCCGACCTTGTTTGATCGTGCTCCCGCCACCGGCCAACAGCACGGGGAGATCTTTCTCCCCATGCTCGTGCCCATCGGAAATGCTTGATCCGTAAACGATCATCGTCTGGTCGAGCAACGATCCATGCTGGTCCTTGATTGCTTGCAAACGCCCAAGCAGATACGCGACCTGTTCTGTATGCCACGCGTTGACGCGGGCATACATTGTCCGCTTTTCTTCACGAGTCGACCACGACGTCATCCCATCGTCGTCTTCCGTTTTGCCGCTGATGTCTTTCCAGTGAGACAACGCATGCCATGTTCCGTTGACTCCATCAATAAAGTTGAAGTAACGATTGCTCTGCCCATGATCCATCATGAACGTACAGACTCGGGTGGCATCGGCCCAGAAAGCGAGAGCGATCATGTCCATCATGGTCCGCATGTACTCGCCGTGATCATCGGGGATGCCGCCGCTTGGGCGAACAAGTGACTCCAGCAGACCGGGCGTTTGACTGGCCCGCAGTTTTTGCTGTTCCGCGAAGGCGATTCGTTTTTCGATGGCGTGGATGGAATCCAGGTATTCGTCGAGCTTTCTTTGATCGTCCGAACTGACGCGGCGCTTCAAGCGTCTGGCATCTTCCAGCACAAGATCGGTGACGCTGCGACTGCCCAGGCCTGATTCACCCGCACGAAACATTCGGTCGAAGACGGCTCGCGGTTCGATGTCTCGCGGAGCAGGCGTGACGGCATCCACCCAGGAAATCGTATTTCGTGGCAGACTGCTTGTGAAAATCCCTTCGCCGCGTGACGACAGTTCGAGCGACGGCACCAGAGTCTGATTTTGAAAGTGGCGTGCGGCGATCTGATCGACGGAGGCTCCGCCCGCGTCAAGTTTTTCTCCGTCGAAGGAACCACCCGTAAGCCACGTCGCAGTGCCAGCAACATGGCCGTTTCCGCGAGGCGTCCACATGTTGCGGAACACCGTCAGATTATCACGATAGGGCTCAAGGGATGCCATCGAGCGATTCAGTTTTAGCAACCTCCCACGATCATCCACCTCCTCCGGTTGCCAACCTCCTTGGGCGACACCGTTCGGAATGTACAGATAGGCGAGTCGCATCAGCGGCCGCTGCTGTTCCCCTGCTCGAAGGTTGGTGCCTGACATCACATCGAGGAGTGGAAGCGACACCGCAGCGCCAAGGCCCCGAAGCATCGTCCGTCGAGAGATATGCCATTTTTTTGTCATTGAATTTCCTGGTTTGTCACTTACCGTTGCTTCTTTTGAAACGAATCACTTCGAATAATCGCGTGGATCAAGGTTTGCAACTTGCGGCCGTCTGCTGCCAGCTCCGTCGTTAATTCCCGCACGGTCGCTTCATCGTAGTATTCTAATTGCCTTCCGAGTGCGTACGCCAGCATCTTGCGAATCAACTGTTCTGCCAGGTCACTGCTGCGCTCGCTCACCAACGTGCTCGACAGCCCCATAAGACCACGAAATGAAGTTCCGTCCGGGAGCTGGCCGACGGAATCCACGGGCCTGCCACGTTGCTCCGGTCGATATCTGCCGAACCACTCGAACTCTTCCAGTGCGAATCCCAGAGGATCGATCTGGCTATGGCATGCGTAACAATTCGGATTGGTGCGGTGTAATTCCAGCTTCTGTCTTTGTGAGAGACGTTCGTTTTCGGCAACACGCTCACTGAACTCGCTGGCGCTGGGCGGCGGTGGAGGCGGTGGCGTGCCGAGCAGCGTCGTAAGAATCCAGTTGCCACGCATGACAGGGCTTGTGCGACCTGGCAGCGACGTCGTGGCTAGGATGCTGCCATGACCGAGAACTCCCCGCCGTGGCGTTTCACGCACGCTCACTTCTCGCAGCTCGGAACCGCTCACACCTTCGATACCGTAGTGGTTTGCGAGTTCTTCGTTGACGAACGTGAAATCGGCGTCCAGTAGCCTGTCGATCGCGGCGTTTTGCTGCACTAGCGAATGGAACAGCAGTGCCGATTCGCTTTTCATCGCTGCCACCAAAGTGTCCGTGGCCCAGGGATTGTCGATTTGATCTCGCTGGACACGATCCAGCTTCGCAAACCCCAGCCACTGAGCCGCGAACAAACTGCCAAGCGATTCCGACTTGGAGTCTTTTAACATGCGTTCGATTTGCTGTGCGAGCACGGTCGGTTCATGCAATCGGCCAGAGTGTGCCAACTCGAACAGTTCGTCGTCCGGCATCGACGCCCACAGGAAATACGACAAACGGCTGGCCAGTTCCCAGTCGGAAACGCGAACCGCTTTCGATTGTGAGCGGCTCGGCGTCAGCCGCAGGTTCTGTTGCGGCGCGTCACCCGCGGCTGGCGCCGTCGGCTCAGTCGACAATTCAGGCGCCGTTTCAGAACGAATCAGGAAGTTGGGCGATATCAGGATCACCTGCAGAACTTCACGAATTGCGACCTCTGGCGAATCGCCCTGGCCACGGCGATGTCGATAGTGGGTCATCAGGGAATCGACTTCATCCTTCTCAAGCGGTCGGCGATAGGCCCGCCCTGCAAATTGGACAACAGCTCTTTGTGCGGCGTCTTCGTCCTCCAAATTCGACACGCCCTTAAATAATCGCTTCAGTGCCGCTTTCTGTTCGATCGCCGTCGGCTCAAGGGGCCATGCTGCCTGCACGATCGACTCGGCAGCACCAACGTATCGCTCCAGAGTCACCGGCTGAATGAAGAGACTGTTCGCGCTGTTTTCGAAACCGCTTGATGCCGTCAGGTCCGTTGGAAAGCGATCGGCCGGCCGAAGGTCAATTCCAACCAGATCCCGCACAGTGTTGTTGTATTCGTCGTGGGTTAGTCGCTTGGCGGGTACGACTCCTGCCCGTCTCACAGTTGTGTAGTCAAAGTTTTCAATTCGATCAGTCAGCCAACCAATCATTGTACGTCGATCGGCGTCCGCTGGTTGTTCGGCATCGGTGGGTGGCATCGATCGTACTTTAAGCTGTTCGATGACGTTGACCCAGTGAGTTCGATTGATCACCAGTGGCTGTTGCGCCACAAGCTGCTCAAGATTAAGATTGCCACTTGCGTTCCCGGAACCATGGCAGTCGAAACATGCCGATTTCAGACGGGGCAGGATTTCAGAGGCGAAATCGAGTTTCGCTGCATCGCTGATCTCGACGTTTGTCAATTGAATTGATGACGGAAGATTGAGTGCCGCATTGTTCGGCTTCTTCTGCTCGTCGCGACCGTCGGCACCGATTTCCCCCAGCTCCGTTTCCAGCTCGCGAATTTTTTCCTCGTCGCTTTCCTCGCGAGCTTCGAGGAGTTCGAAGCGAAGTTGCAGGATTTCACGCCGACGCTCAAACGCTCGCTCCATCTGTTCGAACTCGCCTTCAAGTTCCTCGGCCGCTTCTTCGTCCTCTTCGAGCCACACTTCAGTGAATCTCTCTGCCAGACGATTTCCGGCGTCGAGCATCTTGAGCAGTGAGTCTGCTTCGACAGCCAGCTCGTTCTGCTCCGGCGGAAATTCAAACGCGAGTTCTTCAAGACCCATCCGCCGTTCCAGAATTTCCAGCCGGATGTTCGTAACCTCCATCCGTGATTCGGTTTCGTGCAGCATCTTTTCGAGGCGTTGGATCTGCTGCTCATCGTCCTCCGCGTCATCGATTCCTTTCTCTGCCGCCTCGATTGTCACATGCAACTTCTTGAGTTCGCGCAGCAACTTGAGTTGTTCATCCATGAGATCACCAAGCCGTTTGAATCGCCGGTGTTCTCGTTGCGTTTCCTTGATTCGTTCATTGAGTTCTCGGGTTTCCTCGTTGACTTCGTCTTTAGCTGCATCTTCCGCGAGCGGCACGTCGCTAGTCGCCGGTTCATCCGGATCGGGTTCGTTCGCTTCTGATTTGTTAGCGGCGGGGGACCGGTGGCTAGCGCCATTCGGTCTACCCTGCTCGAGAAACTCCAGCAGCAGCTTTTCGCTGATGCCGTGTGTGGCGCCGTGCCCTTCATTGATCACTTTGTAATGAACGACGTCGCCATCCAGATAGCTGAAGACTTCGGCGTTTTCGATGGTCCTGGATGGCCGATGTAATTGTTCTCCCTCGTATCCCATTTGCCGAGCCCACAAGAACGTCGACTCTTCGGCGTCAACGAACGCCAGCTTGCCGTCTTTGGCTGGAATCACGTTCGAAGGACCGCCGTGATAGGGAACCAGCCTGTCTTTCACGCCTGAGATGTTCAGCAGTCGCTTGCCTTTTCCAGGGCTGGCTACGTTGCGGTAGTTGTTATTATCGCCCTTCGCCTTGAAATGCTTACCGTCGTGTTGCCACACATTGAGCTGGCTGACGCCACTGATGTAATTGCGGATGTTGGGTAACCTGCTTTCAATCGCCAGTTGGTTCACCAGCGCCGCACCGTTGGATGCACCCATGATCGTGAAGTTGCTGGGATCCACATTTTCGAATGTGGCCAGCTTCAGCACGATTGATTCGATGAAGCGAAGATCGTCTGCTTTGGAACGCTCCGAAACAATATTCCAGCTCTCGCGATAGCCCTGGGGAAACACCAGGATGTAACGCGAAGCGATCTTCCCGCGCCCGCGAATAAACCCACGCATCGCTTCCGGCGCGTTGCCGCCATTGCCGTGAAGGAAAACCAGGACGGGAAGTTTCCGCTGCTTGTCCTGAGCATCCGGGACACGGACATGGTAGGGCCGCTCAAACGACTCCTCCTGTGACCACGACTGGGTGACGTGGTATTCACCGGACTTCAGGGTTTCGCGTTCCGGATCCTGCTGCGCGTGCGCCGTTTGCGCAGCCAACAACGTCGTGATGCAAGCGAGCCACTTCATCATTTTTATTGTCCTTTATTTTCATCGTGACGTTCCTTTTCGAACATCTCCCGTCGCAGATCAATCAGTTGGTCCTCCGCCTCTTCTTCGGAGATCTTGCCTGCTTCGTGAGCTTCTTTGATTTCACGAGCGGCTCGTTCGTAGCGACGCTTCTTCGCTTCCAGTTCCGGTCCTTCGGCCTCCCTGTGGCGATCCTGCTCGAACATCTCACGTCGAACGGCGATCAGCTTCTCCTCGCCTTCCTCTTCCGTAAGCTTGCCAGCTTCGATGGCTGCTTTAATCTCTTTCATGTACAGCATGTAGCGTTGTTTCTTTGCTTCCATTTCGCCGAGCTCTCGGTCGTTCTGTAGGCCCGCTTCGAACATCTCACGCCGAACAGCGGCGAGCTTCATTTCAGCTTCTTCTTCAGTAAGCTTGCCTGCTTCGGCGGCTTC
>CALFSX010000019.1 GCA_937916515.1 uncultured Planctomycetaceae bacterium
CCAAATCAGCCGAACAAATTCTTGAAAAAGCGGCAAGAGCAAGAGCCGCTCTTCATAATTCATCAACTGAGTGAGACACTACACTAAGTTCGTTGAAATGGCCCGAATCAACGCCGATCAGGGTGCCAAGTCAATGCATCGAACTCGTGGTCTGCGACAGTTAAATTGCGTGGTAGCCGGAGTCGCCAGACTTCGGGGCGCCCAGCATTTGACTGAACTCTGGCGAGTCCAGCTGCCACAATGTCTGTGGATTCCCGCCTGCGCGGGAATGACGAAGGCGTCAACGCGTGTGGATGTCCCGCGTATTGGGGTGGCCCCGCGTATTGGCGGCCCCGCGTATTGGCGGCCCGCCCATTGGGGGCGATGCCCCGCCCGCCCGTGCATTGTCCGCATAGCGACAACGTCGCGGCCCGGCGATTCGCACCTCCCAAGTCTTCCCACCTGCCACGCCACCGGGGCAATGGCGCAGCCCTTGCTACTCGTCGAATGGGGAGTTGATATCTGCACCAGCGGATTTTGATTTGCCCATTGCTGCTTCAAGGTCATCCTTGAACCGATTCGCCAGAGTCAGGCCGAGCTTGCCTTTTGTCAGAAACACCACACCGTCAAACAGTGATAACTGACGGATTGTGATGGGCAGGTCGGTTTCCGGTCTTTTCTCGGCAATATCGCAAACGTCGACTCGTTCGGCTTTTTTCAGCACATAGCGCAAGATGGCCCCGCATTCGCGAGTGTCCACAGCTTTGACCTGTTTGATGCGTTTTGAAATGTACCACGCCGTCCAGTACATTCTTGGTACCAGCATCATCATCCCGAAGATGCGTTCTAAAATGGACTGATCTGATTCCAGACTGCCCATCGCAAATGTCCACGCGGTAGACATGTTAGGGGCGGTTGGAATCTCAATCGTCCTGTCATCCAGAACGGCATCGTGCTGCTCATCGCAAAGCCTATTCGGTGCTGTAACCCATGTGTAGGCTCCCATCCCGCCAAAGATTCCCAGCAGTGCCAGAAACGCCGGGAATAGGCCGTAGCCCCATTTCAGCAGAATAAACAGCAAGCCTCCCTGAACCACAAATGCGACGGTTCCAATCGCGATCATCCCCACCATTGCACTGATGGTTAGTTTGACCTGAAACTGAACTCGTTCGTCCAGCCATGCGTTGAATTGTTGTTTATTCATGTGGACATGCTACTGAATATCCGGGCTGCATCAATCAAAACCACGGCACAGTTTCGCATTCCAAAATTCGATCAGCCGATAATCTCGCGGCGTTGGTTGACGTAATCCCAAACCACATAGCGGTCCAGGTCTTTTCCAGCTGAAAAGAAGACTCGCCCGCCCGTGCTTTCGGCCAGTCGATGAGCAAACTGGATATCTTCAGAAGTTTGCGACCAGCTTGGCAGCAGGAAGATGTTAATAGTGATGTTTTCGCGTTTGCACAACATGCCTTCACGCATTGTTGCCGTTTCCGTTTGAGGATCGGGCGGATAAAGCATATACAGATCACTGCCTTCGAAGTGTGCCGTCGGCAGTCCGTCTGTTATTAGAATGACCTGTCGGTTGGGAGTGTCCTGCAGTGACAGAAACTGGCGAGCCATCTGCATTCCGTGCTGGATATTTGTGAAGTGCGGTGGCACGTGCATTTCGCTGATGTCATCACGGCTCATGTCGGCTCGAAGTCTGACCACCGGATTGGTGATGGTCGGAATTTTTGGCATCAAAGAAATCAGGTCTCCGGGGGGCACCACTTTGGCGAACGTTGCCATTTCGATGAACCTCAGGAAGTCACCGGGATATTCACTGCTGATCAATCCATTCAGCGCCAGAGCCATTTTTTTGACGTTCACGTACTGTCCGTCGTAGCGCATGGAACCGCTCATGTCCATCAGTACGACGGTGCCGCACTTGGGGTTGTTGCGAGTCTTATGAATTTCGATGTCATCCTGCCGCAGTCGCAGCGGGCGTTCTGAGCCTTGTCGCAGCATGGCGTTGATCATCGTTTGAGGGATGTCCATTTGAGCGACTGAATCGCCGAATTCATAGGGCTTGGTTCGTTGAGTTTCCACGGCTCCTTCGCCATCCACAGAGTTCTGGTGACGTCCGGATTTCGATGCTTCCAGGTTACTGAAGATGCGTTCCAGTAACTTACCTTGAAACAATCGATATGCTTTGGGAGACAAATGGACCTTGCCATCTTTGCCCGTGACGCCTTGATCTTCCATCACCTGTTTCAGGTAGTCCTGAACCTGTTTTTGAAATTCGGCCAGGTTGTCGACTGCGTCCTGGTCAGCAAATTGTGAAAGTTCTTCCAGATCGATGATCGCCAGTTGAGCGTTCTCTTTGGCGTCTTCCAGCTGTTTCAGCAGCTCGTCGATTTTCTGCAGCTCTTCCAGAATCTCAATCGCTTCCGGAATCGTCATCGATTCGCGACCGGTGAAGTTGTATTCCGCTGCCAGATGGTCCACTTGATATTTCTCGCCAAGCGTTTCCATCAGTCGCAGCAACTGTGACGCGAAGCGAGGATCGGTTCGTTCCGCCTGGTACCACAGGTTCTCCAGTTGATAAATCTGTTCGTCCCGGACGGCTCGTTCAAAGGCCTTGGACTGTTTGCCCGATGGTCGCCCGCCTTGAGCGGCTGCGGCATATTTTTTGGCGACTTTCTTCTGAACGGTGTCGGTTTCGTACTTTGCTAAAATTCGCTGCTTGCGTTCTTCCAGCATTTTCAGAAGCTGATCCAGAGACGGTCCCAGTCCTGCGAACTGACCTGGATCCAGCTTGATCGCGTTGGCGATTTGTTCCTCAGAAAATTCCCGCATGGACCCAAACTGCAGCATGTGCTCAAACACGGGCGATACGAGATCCGGCGGCGCTTCACTGGGGGAAGGGAACTTGCCGGGATCGTACTTTTGATAGGTATGAACGATTCCGCCACGATGCGGGTTATTCGAAGAAGCGGACATGCGTTGCACCTGTAAGGCCAATCGATAAGCAGGACTTCTGATTATACGCAGCTGATTGAATTCGTCTGCGGCGTTTCGCGAACGTTTAGTGTCTTACTCAAAAAGTCCCGCGCAAGTTGGACGGAGATTCACGTAACGACAAAGGAGCGGCTCGGCGATTCGGGCGTTCCCCGTCCTGCCGCGATCCGCGCCACTGGGGCAAGGCCAAAGCCCTTGTTAGGGTTCGGATGCGAAAAGTGTCCTGCATTTGCTGAAACAGCCCGCTTTGGGAAGAAAATACTATGGCTTCGCGGTTGTGGCGATGATGAGCTACACTTAACAGAAACGCGGCACGGCGGCCATGTTTCTGGTTTTGCTCGATGAAGGTTGTTTGATGCGGGAACTTAGTACATTTTCTTCCAATGCAGAGGCTCGTCGTTTGATGGCCTTTCTGGCCGTGCAGGCGATTGAGTGCTCAGTCGACAACGACGACGGCGAGTGGGTTGTGTGGATTCATAATGACGACGATCGTGAAAAAGCGGCCGAACACCTGAACGACTATCTTCAAAACCCCAGCGATCCAAAGTTTGAAAACGCTGAACGAAAGGTGCGTTCTGTACTGCAGGAAGCAGATCGCATGCAGAAGGAGATTCAGAAGAAACAGATCAAGCTTCAGAAGCGTTGGGGCGGCTCGTGGTGGCACTGTTATCCGGCGACCTACATTATCATCGGCCTGTGCGTTGTTGTTGCCATCATCTGCACAGACTGGACGAACATTCAGATGTCCAACTTCGGTGTGCCTCGACTTTGTAACAAGCCAGACTCATGGTTGATGTCGCAGTTGGATGTTTTTGATTCCGCAACTCGCACGGATTATTTCAGGGCTCGGTTGGCACATTCTCAGCCAAAGGTAACCCGTGTTGAAGAAAATCCGGAAACGAAGCAGGTTCGATTACATATCGAACGGCCACCAACACTGACTGTCACAGAAAGGCACATTCTGCTGGCGCAGCTTGGCCTGAACGGTGCTAAGTCTGTTGCAGTACGTGGCGAGTTCTGGCGGTTTGTGGGTCCCATTTTTATTCATCTGGATTGCCTGCACATCCTGTTCAATATGATGTGGTTTCGAGCAATGGGGTGTGCCATTGAATTCGTACGAGGTACCACAAAATTTGTGCTGTTGGTTTTGATTCTGGCCGTCGTTTCGAATCTGGCACAGGTGCTGTGGGCCGGGCCGAACTTTGGAGGTGCTTCGGGCGTAGTGTTTGGCCTGATTGGTTATGTGTGGATGAAGGGGAAAACTCAACCGGAAATTGGCATTGGGCTGCAGCATCAAACGGTGGTCTATTCTGTATTGTGGCTGGTCCTGTGCATGACAGGGGCCTTAGGTCCGATTGCCAACGCCGCTCATCTGGGAGGCTTCCTGTGCGGCATTGTTATCGGGGCTCGCCAGTCGATTTGGAAGAAGATTACCTTCACTCGATAACGTACAAACGACGTAGTCTTTTTTATGACCGCAATTCTTGGCATCTCCGCCTTCTACCACGACTCAGCCGCTGCTTTGGTGATTGACGGCGAAATCGTCGCCGCCGCGCAGGAAGAACGGTTCACTCGCAAAAAGCACGACGATGGATTTCCGGAAAACGTCGTCAACTATTGTCTTGCCAGTGCCGGGATAAGTGCTGAAGATCTGGACTATGTCGGTTTCTATGATAAGCCGCTGCGAAAATTTGAGCGGCTGCTGGAAACGTATCTGTCGTATGCTCCCGCAGGTTATCGATCGTTTCGTAAAGCCATGCCGCTGTGGCTGAAGCAGAAGCTGCATACGCCGCGTGAATTGCGAGCCGGACTTCACGGAAAATATCAAGGGCGTTTCGTGTTTACGGAGCACCACGAATCTCACGCAGCCAGCGCCTTCTACCCTTCGCCCTTTGAGGAAGCCGCCATAGTGACGCTGGACGGAGTGGGAGAGTGGTCGACCACGACGATGGGCGTCGGCAAAGGCAACAGAATCGAACTGACCCATGAAGTTCGGTTTCCGCATTCTTTGGGACTGCTTTATTCTGCGTTCACTTATTACACCGGATTCAAGGTCAACAGCGGCGAATACAAGTTGATGGGGCTGGCTCCCTATGGGGTTCCTCGCTATCGCGATTTGATTGTGAATCATCTGCTGGATTTGAAGGACGACGGTTCTTTCCGCATGGATATGAGCTACTTCAATTATTGCCAGGGACTGACAATGACGTCGGCAAAGCTGCATTCGCTGTTCGGCAGCCCGCCTCGTCAACCGGAATCGGAAATCACGCAACGCGAGATGGACATTGCAGCGTCAATTCAGGTCGTCACCGAAGAAATTATGCTGAAAATGGCGCAGCATGCGCACCAGCAAACGGGACTGGAAAACCTGGTGCTCGCAGGAGGCGTTGCTTTGAATTGTGTGGGCAACGGCAGGATCCTTCGCGATGGGCCATTTGAAAATATCTGGATTCAGCCAGCATCCGGTGACGCTGGCGGAGCACTGGGCACAGCGCTGTTTATCTGGCACCAGTTGCTTGAAAAACCGCGAAAGCCTGTCGCGCCCGATTCTCAGAAGGGATCGTTTCTGGGGCCATCGTTTACGGACGAGGAAATTGCCGAATCGCTGAAGTCACGTGACGCCGCGTATACGACAGCAACATCTGACGACGAATTGTGTCGCGATGTGGCGAAGCTGATTGCCGATGAAAAAGTGATTGGCTGGTTTCAGGGACGCATGGAATTTGGCCCACGAGCACTCGGTGGACGCAGCATTCTGGGTGACGCTCGCAGCGAAAAAATGCAGTCGCTGATGAACCTGAAAATCAAGTTTCGAGAATCCTTTCGCCCGTTTGCTCCGATCGTTCTTAAGGAAGAAGTCCAAAACTACTTTCAGATGAACGCTGGCACGGATAGTCCCTACATGTTGCTGGTGGCTCCGGTTCACGAACGACTTCGAAAAGCCTCAGTCAGTAGCGATAACGATGAAGCGACGGGAATAGAAAAGCTGAAACTTTGCCGTTCTGAAATTCCGGCGGTCACTCACGTTGACTATTCAGCTCGAGTGCAGACGATTGACGAAGTTCGCAATCCGCTGGCGCATAAACTGCTGACGCACTTTCAACAGATGACCGGTTGTCCTGTGATGATTAACACCAGCTTCAATGTCAGAAGTGAGCCAATTGTGTGTACTCCGGAAGATGCGTATCGCTGCTTCATGATGACAGATATGGACGTGCTTGTTCTGGGACGTCACATTCTGCTGAAGGCTGACCAGCCGAATCAATTATCGGAGACTGAACGTCAACTGTATCTCAATCAGTTTGATCTGGACTAGCCGCTATGTCACTTGTCGAACTTAACCTGAAGCCTTCTGATCGCCAGCTTCGCCAGTTTGGTGCCATCTGCATTGTGGCATTGCCAGCGGTCACGTGGTTCTGGTCGGGCAATCCAACCGCCGTTAGTTGGGCGGCTGCTGTGGGAGTGCTGATCTGCGTTCTAAGTCTGGTGCTTCCTCGCTCGGTTAAGCCTGTTTTTCTTGCCCTGGTGATTGCCACCTTGCCAATCGGATTTGTGGTTGGCGAGCTGGCAATGCTGATAATCTATTTTGGAATGTTCCTTCCAATGTCGATAGTGTTTAGAATTATCGGGAGAGACAGTCTGCAGCGTCGATCAAAGGTCGCGACTGAATCGTATTGGCAAAAGCGAAGTCCGGTTCGCAGTATTCGCAACTATTACCGGCAATCGTAGGTTCGCGGCGAGTGAGAACGAAACATGACGGAAGATAATTCAGCGGACAGCCAGGGCGAGTTCGAAAAACTGCAGGATGAGCAGCAATTGGGTTTGATGGCTGAATTCTGGCTGTTTATCAAAGAAGAGAAGAAGTGGTGGCTGGCCCCAATTGTGGTTGTGCTGCTGGCTGTGACCGTACTGGTTGCTCTTACGTCAACCGGTGCTGCTCCGTTTATCTATACACTGTTTTAGTCAGCGCGGGGCTGCTGAAGTCAAACGCTTCCGACTTAGCCGCTTAGTGGCTAAGTCGTTTGCAGGCCGTGATTCTTATTTGACGCCGACGGTTGGCGATAGCAGTTCCAGTTCGTCCAATCCGCCGCCGTCTTCATACGGCCGAACTTCGCGGTACCACTCAGCCCACAATTTGTAGGCTTTTGTTCTCCAGTTGTTCGCTCGCAGCAGCTTTTGTTCGTCCGAATTGATGGCACCACCGGCCAACGGGTCGATGGGCATGCCAAAGCCGTTTGGTTTGCGAGAGATATAGCGAAGAGCGTTAAGTGCCTCTACGTTGACATCTAGGTTCTCATCACGCAGCCCCTGCAGCATTTCAGGAATCAGAGAAAAGTCTCCCGTTCTTCCCAGAGCGAAATAGGCGGTTTGACGCAAAGTTGGATCTTTGCTCTTAAGCAGTAGTTTCAGGTTATCGACCTGGCCAATGAGTTCTTCTTTGGAACCGAATTGTACCTTTTGAACAATGTCGTCCGTGTTAATGTTGTCCAGCTTTGAAAGGTCTGCTTTTTCAAGCTCTCCCAGCAGCTCGTCCAACGGCCCCATTTCCTTTTTCTTCTTTTCCTTCTTGCCAAACAAATCGTCCAGCCCACGCCCGCCTGCTTGCATGCCGGTGCCGTATTGTTTGTCCAGGATCTGTTGAGTCGATCGCATGAAGTACAGAATTGCAAGGCTGGTTCCAACAGACGGGCCTGAGTGAGTTGCAAACTCACCGGTGGCGGACTGTAGAGTCAACAGGCCGTCTCCATAGGTTGTGAACCAACCTTCCGGGGCATCTCCCAGGGCAGCTGCACGCTCAAGGGCGTAATAGAAGTAGATCTTGTGTTCTGCCTTGCTGACAGGAGAGAAGCGAGCCTGATTCCAGCCGAACGCACGCTGCACGCGATCATCCAGTGAGCCAGCAGAGGTTCTTGCGTTATAGCCGGGAAACGTTGAACCGTTGGCGGCCGATTTTTCAGCCTCCGATTGCACTTTTTCCAGGACTCCAAATTTTGCTTCTTCTTTTTGTTTGTTGACTACGTTTTTAGGGCCGTGCAGCAATGTTCGCGAGACGGCAATACTTCCAGCAGCGGCAAGTGTCATGTTGTGAGTTGAGGCACCTTTACCTGGTCCTTCTGCGTGTCCGGGACGGTATCCCCAGCCTCCATCGCCGTTTCCGTTTTTCATCAGCCATTCGCCAGCGCGGTCCAGCGCGTCGGGAGCGACTTTGCAGTTGGCTCTTTGAGCCGCCCAAAGTGCAAGCACGCCGTACTGAGTCATACTCACATCCCCCGGTGCCCTTGGAGAATCGCTCCACGAGCCATCTGCCCGTTGGGCCGATTGCACATAGTTAACCAGCGTTTGGAGTTCGCTAAAATAGGCGTCCTGGTCCGCATCGGCCAACAACATTGCATCGACACCCGCCAGGTAAATGTGATCGTAGCCCGTGTATCGCCCGCCACCGGCGCGTTCTTTGGCGATCGTAATTCCCTTAGCCACGATGGGGGCACTCGTTTCGACGCCTGCTTTCAGCAATGCGTAGGCGGCCAGTGTCTCATCACGTTCTGATAGTTTTGCAGTTGTTGTGAGGTAAGCGACACCCTTTGCAACCGCAGCGTCGTACCTGGGAACTTTTGTAGACTTCAACGCTGCAGCAAGCTCTTTGGCGTTTGTTGGCAGCATGGTGAGGGCTGCGACTGCTAATATGAATTTGACACGGAAGCTCATAAGATTCCTCGCAGATTTATTGCGACTTCGAAGCAGTGATGGGGCTTTGCTGCAAACCTTGATATTATCCAGCAATTATTGAGTAGTCAAAGTCGAATTGGACCAGCTATGTCAGTCTCTACAGAAGAATGTGTGCTCGTTACCGGCGGAGCGGGCTTTATGGGGGCACATATTGTCCGCGCTTTGCTTTCTGACTCTCGATACGCTGGATTATCGGTCATTGTGATGGACGACCTGTCGGGAGGATTTCTGGAAAATCTGCCGATCGACAAGAGGCTGGCTTTTCACCAGGCAAGCATAGTTGATTCACAAGCTGTCGATCAGATTTTTGCTCAATACAACGTTAAGTACGTTTTTCACCTGGCTGCCTACGCCGCAGAGGGGCTTAGCCACTTTATCAGGCGTTTTAACTATCAAAACAACCTGATTGGCAGCGTTAACCTGATTAATGCAGCGGTCAGAGCAGATGTGAAGCACTTCGTATTTACAAGTTCCATTGCCGTGTATGGGGGCGCGCAAGTTCCCATGACTGAAGAAACGGTACCTCGGCCGGAAGATCCGTATGGAATTGCCAAGTTTGCCGTGGAAATGGATCTCAAGGCGGCACACGAGATGTTTGGCCTGCCATTTACCGTATTTCGCCCGCACAACGTCTATGGCGAATATCAAAATATTGGCGACCGATATCGCAACGTTGTCGGCATCTTCATGAACCGCATCATGCAACAAAGCTCACTGCCCGTCTTTGGCGATGGCAGCCAGCAACGAGCATTCACCTATGTGGCCGACCTGGTTTCTCCGATTGTATCGGCTCCCTTTGTGAAAGAAGCTGCGGGGCAGGCGTTTAACGTGGGGGCCAGCCAACCGGTGAGCGTTCGTGATCTGGCCACGATTGTCTGCAAAGAGTTTGGTGTCGAACCAAAGATCGAACACCTGGCACCACGCAACGAAGTTCATCTGGCGTGGTCGGATCATTCTCAATGCGAAAGAGTCTTCGGCAAGTGTGCAGAAACTCCGTTGCAGGAAGGTATTCGCCTGATGGCCAGTTGGGCCAGAACTGTGGGAGCTCGTACCAGCAACACATTTGACGAAATCGAAATCAAGAATGGTCTGCCACCTAGCTGGCAGACTTAGCGTTTTCTAATTTGTCAGTTGAACAAGAGCGTCTCGAAGGACGGGGTAGTTCGCCTGAATCGAATAGCGTTCTTCCACGGTGCGGCGCCCACGCGATCCCATGGCGTTTCGCAACTTCTCATCCTGCAACAGAGATCGCAGGGCAGTCACCCATTCTTCGGTTGACTGAGCCACAAAGCCATTTTGGTTCTGATCGATAATTTCGGTGTTCACTCCTACCGGAGCAGCGATGCCGGGCACTCCAACTGCGAGGTATTGAATCAGCTTGAGTCCGCACTTGTAGATGTCCCATTCCTGATTGGGAAACAAAGGCATCAGTCCCACTTCCATAGATTGAAGCTGCCGTACTTCGTTGGCGGGTTCCCACGGTTCATGGACAACTTGAACGCCGGAAAGATTTGTGCTTTGCAGCGGGCCGATATCAGGGACAACTACTTTCAAAGTGAATGGGATCTCTGCCGCAACCTGGCGTAGCGCTTCAGCCGCTACTTCAAGATATTTCAGATTGCCCGTGGTGCCCATCCAGCCTACCACTGGAGGATTGTTTGTTAATTCAACCGGTTTGGCTGCGTAGTCATTCATGTCAACGCACGTCGGTACATGTAGCAGTCGACGGTTGAGTGGTTCAACTTTTTCTATCAAAAATCTGTTACCGCAGACCACCATGTCGGCCATCTGCAACAGAGATTCAAATTTCTGCGGATGGCGTAGAAATACGGCATCGTCGATGTCGATCACCAACTTGCCGCAACATTCACGAAATCGTTCCTCCATGTGAGTTGTCGCGTTGTCGAAAATTTCGCGATCGATGAACACAACATCGAAGGAACTAAGCCGGGCGCGTAGCCAGTGCCACCAGCGCACACTGCGTTTTAGCAGTTGGCTGGGACGAAAGCCCATCCATGGGAAGTAGTCGTACTTTTGAGGAAAACTGTTTGCCAAAAAACAGCGATGTCCATCGGCTCGAAAATGATCGAGGTAGGGCAGAATCCGAAATCTGGCGGACGGAACTCGTGAACCGGACGAAAGAAACAGGATGTTCACGTCGATGTCTCCGGTTCTACTGAAGCCTGATTCGCACTTGGAGATTTAGCGTCTTGCGGTTTGCTTGCGGTAATCGTAAGTCGTCCACCCTGGCGGAAGAATGCCAGTAGCTGCGCCAGTGGAGCGGCCAATAATTGCACAAGCAGCCGTGGCGAATGCGGATAACGCAGAAACCAGATGCCAAGGCGGTTGGCGGGGTTTCTGCGTGTTAGAACAATGCCAACGCTGCCAAATATATTCAGTAGCGTTCGTTGGTGAGTGATCTGGATTTCTTGAAATCCGCATTCCTTCAAGAGTCTGCGAATAGAGCCTGGACTGAAGTGATGCAGATGTCGTGGCAGATCCCACGCGTCCCAGTTTGCTCCGAAAATGCGAGGTTCCCAGCAGCCGGCATTGGGGACACTGATCGCAAGTTGTCCACCCGGCTTAAGTAGGGTGAACAGCTGCGTGAGTGTTGTACGTGGATCTGGCACGTGCTCGATCACCATCCATGACGCAGCGAAATCGAATGATTCCGGTTCAATCGATACGGTGTCCAGAGTGCCTTGCCGCACGTCCAGTCCAGCTGCTTGAGCCATCTTGACGGGGCCATCCCCCGGTTCGATTCCCGCAACTTGCCACCCCAGTGTCTGTAGTCGGGCCAGATACGCTCCGGCTGCGCAACCGAGTTCAAAAGCCTGCGGGCTCGCACCTGAGCCAGGACGCGAATTGACCACAAACGGACTGGGGGTTACCTGACTTCGTTCGTCAGTCAGCCAATAAAAAAACCTCCTCAGGCCTGGGATATATCGAAGCGGCAGGTATCTGAGATACCACGGAGTAGACACAGCGGCATGGTTTTTTGTTGTTGAGTCGTCCAACGGCAAAACAGCGGCTGGCTGCAGTTGATGCGGCCCGTAGTCTGACGGGTAGCATGCTGCCAGAGTTTCCAGTGTGGGGCGCGGGTTCATGTAACCGTGTTTGCATTGGTCACATTGCACAACCGTAAATCGACCTTCGATTCCCCATTGGTGATCCGTCGCTTCGACAACCTTGTGGCATTTTTTGCACCTGCACAAAGGGCAGTCGATGTGTTGAAGCAAGACCGTTTTTAAACTCGCTTTGTTCACGATTTCCGTCATGGAGAGACTCCTTCAGAATGCCAGTCTCTGCGAGTTTGCCACCAAATGCCGACCCATAATGGAACCTGAACGACACTGACTCCGATTAGATAGCCTAACGCCACGCCGAAAATGCCGTGTTCTTTTCCAAGCCAGAACACAAGACAGGCGATCGTGAGATTGGAAACGATCGCTGCCAAAAGAAATGGATCTCGCTTATGTGCTCGCACATAGATGTTCGTACACTGTGCCAACTGCATAATAATTAACGCAAAAGCAAACATCGCGGTTGGCACGACACCGGGCAAGCGTTCAGCGATTCTTTGGAAGAACCAATACGGTAATTGATTTGTAAGCCAGACACCTGCGGTAAACAGCAAGGTGCCAGCCGCCAGAAGAAGAATTGATATACGGCTCATGCGGAAGAAAATTGCGTCAAGTTCGCGGTAATTTCGCTCAGCAATCAATCTTCCGAATAACGGTCGTCGCGTTTCGATCCATGAAAGTGAGGCTGCTTGAAGAGCGACAAAAATCGTCCACATCATTCCGAACTTTCCCGAAACGGCGGCTCCATGGCATTTGAGTACAACCAGCCCCGCCAGGTGATTCGCCAGCCAAAGCAGGGATCCCTGAACCGCCATTCTCCATTGCAAAGGCAGAATTTCTGTCTTCCATTCAATTGTGGCGCCCGATGGCGGAAGCCGAAAGGGTGCAAAGAACGAGCGATATCGCACGGCCACCAGATAAAATTCGCCGACCAGCCTGACAGCTGCCGAACCACACAAGGCCCACAGGCCAAAGCCACCCAGCATCAATATCCATACAACAGCGGAACCCGCGACACCCTGCCAAAAGCGAATGCGATTGATCACCGGCAGCTGCCCACAGCCTTCAAGAATGGCGGTCAAGGGAAGCAGGGCCAGTTGAAGCCCCGTCAGGATAACCAGAGTAATCCAGGGGGCACCCCAGCTCGCGAAATTTAACAAGCCATTTGTGCTGGGATCTTTCTGCAGGTCTAAGAAGAATATCGTTCCCAGTATCGAAACGATGACGATAAACAGGCAGGACGCAATCGCGTACCAGCGTACTGACGTGCGTCCCAGTGACACAAGTCGAGACAATTGATCGACGTTACCAAGCGTTCCGTTCTGCGCCAGCTCTGCTCCTGACCATTCATGACTGGCAACGTTGATGATGACAACATGTAGTCCCAGTTCAACAAAGATCTGCATCGCCAACAGATTCATGAAGGCGTAGTAATAGCCCTGCTGAATGTCGGTGAAGCAAAACACGATCAGCAGTTGAGTAACCGGCCCGGTTAACAATTGCCAGAATCGAGCCAGCACGGCAAAGCCAACGGCGCGGTCAATTCCCATCCAACGAGCCACCTTTATCCAGGCTGCATCGCCGCCCTCGCCGGATGCACGCATTGGCACTTCCGGTTTATAGGGGCTTCTTTCGTCAGTGTTCTCCGCTGCGGGCAACGAGATTCCTTTTAGATTCACGGGGCCTTGCGGCAGGTCTGCGACCGCAACGCTGTTCTAAATCGAATACCAAACAAGCGAGAAGGATGGCAGCCTTTTTACTTGCGTGGAATGGCAAAGAGGAGGGTGTTCACTTTGTGAAGGGGCCTAAACGCTTTCTGTGAAACGACTTGCAGCATTGTTTACGCATGAAAACGGCGGAATACGAGACAAAATTGCAGGATTTGCCGACGGGGACTTGGATATTGCGGAGATTGCCGATTTGCAGGTAAAACACGGGCAATCCGCAAGTTCACGGCCACTGCCGCCAGCTTGCGGAGTAACGTTTCAGGCGACCTGGAAGATTGGCCACGATGGCCGCATAGAAAGATTGAGCACGGATGCTCAGCTGGCTTCGAAACAATTTCACCACCGATCTGGCAATCGATCTGGGGACTTCGTCCACTCAGATCGGTTTTCCGGCTGAGGGCATTCGACTGGACGAACCGTCCGTCGTGGCCGTCGCGCGCGGTCAGAAGGGTGTGCTGGGAAAAGGAGCGGCGGTTGGCAAACTGGCTCATCAAATGCTTGGTCGAGCGCCAGACGGAATTCGTGTTGTTCGCCCAATCGCCCACGGAGTCATCAGTGACTTTGAACTGACCGAAGCCATGCTGCGATACTTCATGCAGAAGGCGACCGGTCGAACCCGAGGATTTCGCCCACGCGTTGTCATTGCGATTCCTGGTTGTATTACGGCGGTGGAAAAGCGAGCCGTCATTAACAGTGCTGAACGAGCGGGGGCTGGCCAGATCTGGTTGATCGAAAAATCGCGAGCCGCCGGCGTTGGTGCCGGGCTGCCGGTTTCAGAGCCTGTGGCCAGCATGGTTTGCGACATCGGTGGAGGTACTGCAGAAGTGGCAGTGATGAGTCTTGGCGATATCGTCGCAAGTCGGTCCATCCGTACAGCTGGCGATGAAATGGATCAGGCGATCGTAAAATATCTTCGCCGCCGATACTCGCTGCGTATTGGCGAACAATCTGCGGAACTGCTGAAGATCGCCATTGGAAGTGCGGCTCCTTTGGATCATGAACTCAGTCACGAAGTCAGCGGGCTCGACACAGCCAGCGGGATTCCTCGCAAAGCCATGATCACCAGCGAAGAAATTCGTGAAGCTCTGTACGAACCGCTGGAAGAAATTGTGGACTGCATTCGTGGCACCATTGAACGCTGCCAGCCGGAACTCATCGCGGACCTGGCGGATACCGGTCTGGTACTGACTGGTGGTGTGGCCATGTTACGAGGCATTGATCGCCACTTGAATCAGTATCTTGGCATTCCCGTTCGTATTGCGGAATCACCCAGAACGACCGTTACCAGAGGCGTCATGATTTGCCTTGATCACCTTGAACAGTGGCAGGACCGACTGGACAACGGCTCGTAAGCCGCATTCAGAAAACACGATTCCGAATCTCAATTGGTATGAATTCAGCACGCTCAACTCGGCGAATTTGGTTCTGCACCAGTATAATGCTGGTGCTGATGGTCGTCGTTTGCATTGCTGACAGATTCGGATCTTTAACGTCAGCAAGGATGACGCTTCATGAAGTGTTAAGCCCGGGCCGTCTGGTGCTGGCTTCTTTATCGTCTTCCGTTGCATCCACCAAAGCCACAGCAATTCCGGCATCGAATCTTAGCGATGGCGAAGTGGCTGAGCTTCAAAATACTCTGTTGCAAAACGAACTGCAAAGACGCCAGCTGCTAATCGAAAATGCTCGGCTACACAATCTGGTTCGAACGACAAAGCGGTTGGAGGCGGCTGATGTTGTCGCAAGTCAGCACCTGATCGAATTTGTTGGGATTCGAGCCAACGTGTTAAGTCGCACCGGACTTCCGCACGCATTAACTGAGGCGATTGTAGACGCCGGAAAGTCTCAGGGATTGCAGCGTTCGCAGCTGGTTGTTGATGGCGAAGGCCTGTTGCTGGATCAAGGTAAGGACAGCGGCGTAGAAGCGGGCCAAAAGGTGGCTCATGGCACGGCTGTGGTTGGTCGTATCACGGAAGTGTCGCAGTGGGTTGGTTTGGTGCAGCCAGTGACTCACAACGAATTTTCCGCTGCCGTGCAAATCGTAAAACTTGCTCCACAGGGAGCCGCTTATGGAGCGAAGGGGTTGCTTTCGGGAACGGGGGAGGGCACCTGTTTGATTTCCGGCATCCCTTATACAGAAGCCGTGGCTGTTGGCGACGAAGTGTTTTCAGCAGACATCGACGGAGTTCAGGGGCCACGTTTATATTATGGCAAGGTTATCAAAGCGGAATTTTCTGCTGGCGGCCAATGGGACATTCGTGTTGAGCCCGCGTTTCGTTCTGAAGAATTGACGGAAGTGATGGTTGTTCAACAGCGTTTTAATACGACACGCACGTCAGCTCGTGAAAACGCTCAATCGCCTGTTTCTCGCGGAGTGACTCTACGATGAAAACCGCTGCTGCATGGGGATTGGTTCTTTGGATGGCACTTGTGTTTGAGCACAGTCGGTCGGATCTGTTTCCGTCTTCCAGTTTGATGTTGCCTGCTTGTGTGGGGTGTCTGTTCTGGCTGAAAAACGGATTGGCCAGCATTCTGGCAGGGTTGGCGTTGATTGTGCATTGGCTGCTGTTTCCAACGATTGCTCCTGTTGATGTGGCGGTCGTTTTGTTGTTGGGGACAATATTTGTCACGCGTTCCGAGCAACAGGGGCAGTGGACGCCGATGGGGTCACGTCAATCGCAGCATGCCTGGTGGGTTCATCCGATGTTGGTGTTGCTGGCTGGTCTGGCGGCTCATTCTGTTTTGCACACCGGAATGAATCTGTCGCAGTTTATCTCGGCCAGTTTGGCTCGCGTGATTATTGCGGTTCCCTGTTTGGCTTGCCTGGTGTTCGCGATTCGCGCTGCTGACGAATTTGGCTGGCGTCGGCGAGCTTCTTTGTGACCTGTATGACACCGTCATTTTGCTGGCAATACTTCATGCGAATTCAAACGTCGCGGCCACATTCAAGAGCCAACCTCGCTGAACACGGTGGTCGCTGATAGCTTACCGTTATGCGCAATCAACTGCACAATTCCATATTCTCAGATGACGATACAGGTGGCGACGCTCTGATTGACGTGCCAGCGGATGTTCGGTTTCGCAGTCTGGCAATTCTGTTTGTTGTGGGGGCGTTCGTTGTCCTGGGACGAATCGCGTGGGTTCAGGCAAAGCTGCAGGATCGTTACCTGGAAGCTCTCAACACGACGACAACGGAATATGAAGTAATCCCGGCTCGCGATGGGCGCATTCTTAGCGAAGCGTCTGATGTCTTCGCTACGGACATTGATCAGTACTCCATACAGGTTCACTATCGCTGGCTTCAGGATCCGATCGATCCTGCATGGCTTCAGCGACAGGTTCGAAATCGCTTGAATCGATCAGAACGCAGGAACGAAGCCGCCGTTTTGCGAGTTGAAGAAGCGTTGAATCAGCAACGACGCGATATGTGGGCGGCTGTTGTTGTCGCAGCAGGGCTTACGCCTGAAGCGTTTGAAGAAAAGCGAGCCGCCGTTCAGCAGAAAGTTCAACGGATTGCCGATTCCGTAAATCAACGCCGTATGGAAGCTGAAACTCAAACGGAAGAAGCTTCAAGCGAGTCTGTTGGCGTACTGTTTCGATTTGCGTCGGCAATTCGATTGGCCGTGACCACCACGCCGCGCCGCAGGATTCAGGAACGCGTTGTTGTTCGAGAAGAGGAATCGTTTCACGAACTGGTGGCCGATGTTCCACTTAGCGTGGCAGCCACTATTCGTGAGCAATCTCATCTTTACCCGGGTGTGCGAGTTATCGCGGGAAATCGTCGGACGTATCCACTCAACAACGTCGCTCCTCATATTGTGGGGGCTCGCACAGCTGCCAAAGATGAAGACGCCACCTCGTTGCCGGAGAACGTTGAGCTGGATTCATGGACGCCGAGGCTGGGGCGATTTGGAGTCGAACTAAGTTACAACCACCAATTGCAGAGCATTCCCGGTTTGCGTCGAATTGTTCGCAATCGCCGTATGGAAATTGTGGAATCCGAAATAGAACGACAACCGGTTGGAGGGCGCGACCTTGTGCTGACGCTGGACGTTGATCTTCAACAACATGTGGAACACCTGTTGGCGGAAACCCTGTTGGATGAACCTGCCAATTTGTTGCCGTTGGAAGAAGCTGATGAGAATGCTGAATCTACCGAGGCGGCCCGAGAACCGCAGCCAGTGCCAACCGGCGGAAGCGTGGTTGTGATCGACGTGACGACCGGCCGACTGGTTGCCGCTGCGAGTGCTCCATCGTTTCATCTTTCGCTGTTTACGGGAGGCACAACTGAGGAATGGGGCAGGGTGAATGCCGACCTGCGACATCCATTTCTGTCGCGAATCACATCAATGGCCGTTCCGCCAGGTTCAATTATGAAGCCCCTGTCGGCGCTGGCGCTGATGGAATCCGGATACCTGAATCCTGACGATCCGTTTATGTGTCAAGGGTATCTGACACGGCCAAACGAACACCGCTGTCTGATTTATCGATTGTATAATCAAGGGCACAACGAAATTACTTTGAAGCGAGCGATTGCTCAGTCCTGCAACGTGTATTTCTTTTCGGCCGCTCTGAAATCGGGCTTCTCTCCGCTGAAACTGTGGTGCGATCGCTTTGGGCTGGGGCGTGAAACGGGAATCGACGTTCCATTTGAACAGCAAGGCAACGTCCCCGGATCGTCATCGGTTACCGCAGAAACCGAACGCCGTTTTCAACGAGAAGCGTTGGGGTTGGCGATCGGGCAATCCAGCCTGACTGTCACTCCTGTGCAGATGGCTAGAGCGATGGCTGCAATTGCCAATGGTGGTTGGCTGGTGACTCCCCACGTGGTCAGTCCCGACGGCACGGCTCGTACGATTGGTGAGATCGATGATCGTCCCCGAAAACTTTCCCGTCGTCGCATCACTGGACTTTCCGAAGCGACGCTGGAACGAGTTCAGGAAAGTTTACGAGCCGTTGTGGAGGAACAATACGGCACGGGTTATAAAACCGTTCGGCTGGATGATGTGGCCATTGCCGGAAAAACGGGAACCGCAGAAACGGCTCCAGGCAAACCAGACCACGCCTGGTTTGCCGGCTACGTTCCCGCAGACGATCCTCAATACGCGTTTGCGGTTGTCTTCGAACACGGCGGTTCCGGAAGCCGCGTCGCTGGCCCTGTGGCTCGCGAAACAGTTCGCAAGATGCTGCAACTTGGACTGCTGGAAACGCGGTGATGACCAAGTTTGTGTTGGCATTTTCCAGCCGTTAGCGCCGCATCAAACATTCGTCAGTCACCAGTTCACTTAGCGGTCGCAACTCACCGAAACAGCAGCGTGGAGTATGTCTGGTATCCGTACGCCCACGCATAAACCGATTAAAGGGGTGTTTTTTATTTTTTTCTCGTTCCTGTGGCGCCCCCCCCACCACCCCCTGTACAACTCGGTGACTGTTGCGGGTTAGCTTTGTGATAAGTGCTAAGAGGATGATGATGACGGTTACGTGGGTGTAAGTTTTTCGTGTGATTGGGTGTTGAGTTAGGTATGTCAGGGTAACTACGCTTTAGTGATGCGTAGGGTTAGGTTTTGGGTTGTCTTTCTCTGTTTGTTGGGGTGACGTAATGAATGTTAAGAATTGTGTATTGTGTGTTGCTTTCATGTTAATCAGTGTATCAGCATTTGGCCAACCTCCGGGTGGCGGTCCACAGGTTGCTGGAAGTGAGTACGGATCGGTTTCTCAACTTCTGTTGGGGTACGTTTCAACTCCATCGAGTGTGTCGGCTGAAATTACGTTCGAGATGGCTGTTCCCATGACAGAGACCGAGGATTACGTATTCAATTGCAGTTATTCCGGTTGTGTTTCGGATAGCTGCATCATTAGTTCTTTAGGGCCTGGTGACAGTGATACATGGGATGTCGACACGTGTTGCGATTACGATGGTCCCGGAACGTACAGTTTGAATGCTATGCTTTCAAATACGCCGCTAATTAATTACGACCCAACTGACTTTGGTAATGCTTGGCTTGCGGTAGATAGTGACTCGATCACTGCTTTAATGACAGCTGAATAGCGTCATCCTGAGAGACCGGTCGTGGAGGAAATGATGCGGATTCAACGTTCTGTTGCAGCGGCCTTTAATGGCTTGGTTGCTTGGTTGCTGCTTCTGAGTTGTTGTGAGGGGCAGTCTCTTTCGCGACCGTTATGGGTGGAGTTTGATCATCATCTTTACGGTGGCGAATTCACTCTCAAAAAGGTATTGCTGACAAATGAAGTCTGCCCACCCGAATACCAGAGAGTGATTGATTCCGAGTCCCTGGAACGAATGCGTTCGGTTGCCTATCGATTCGAGGTCGATGACGACTCTCTGGCTGTTGGTGGGGTGGCGACATGTCTGGACTCAAACGGGGCATTTGTTCGGGTTCGCTTTCGCGTAGTGCCTAACAGGCAGGTGTTTGAGAGCTTTGTTGCATCGCAGTTGGCGAAACGGGGAGACACTGCGAGTGTTGTATGGAATGGAGGTGCCGCCACTATTTCCAAGCCGCCTGTTTCACTAGCACCAGGTCATACCCGACGGTTTGGTGACCTTCATATTTCATTCGATTCAGGAGTGGTTGTTTGGGGAGCCCCACGGCTTGACCAGGTTGTGGGTGCACCCTTTGGTGCGATTGCCGAGATCGCGAAAAAAGCAGGAAACCACGATTGGGCATTTTATGCTTCGCCGTCTGCCGTCCCTGATCGCTACCGGAATGTGGCGCTGGCAGTTATAGATCAATTGTCTGCAGTTGACGTTCAGCAACGTGATGAGGAAAGTGATGAGTCTTACCGGTCTCGGCGAGCAATCGCTGATTTTCGTGGCAAGATGATCCATCAGGTTGTGGATGAAGTGGACGAAGTGTTCGCCTTCGTTGACGAGCCGACGGAATCCACGGATTTTAGGGCCGGGTTTACCATTTCGGTTGCGAAGAATTCGCTTCTTGCGGACTTGGTGTCTCAGTTGACTGCTACTGATTCGGTCGCCACCGGGGCCGAATTGGGCGATGTTGTGGATGGCGCGATTCAATTTCGGTTACCTGCCGAAATCAAGCTTCTTCTAAGCGAGGTTGTGGCGAATTCACAACTGTTGAGTTCAGCATCTCTGATCAGCACGATTGAGAACGCATTACCAAAGCTCAGGCTTCTGGTAAGTAGCAAAGATTCGCATGCGCCATTGGCAATGCTGTCTTGTGGCTTAGATGAAACGGTATTTACTGAATGGATGCAAATGCTGGATCTTCCAGTTGGTAGCCTGAGGGAAGGTCGATTGCCAATCTCGTCCTTGCTCGGTGAGTCACAGTTTTCTTCGTGGACGTTACATTGGCGGCGATCTTCGCAAGGAATTCTGTTTTCTTTAGCGGAGATTCCTTCAGCAGTTGTTAGCCACCAAGAGTCACCAGAATTGCCGACCGCAGTGCGCAAGCCATTGATCAAGCTGTCGCTGGACCTTTCTGGTTTCTCCCAATTGCCGGAGAATTCTGATTTGAAAAGTCATTTCGAGTTGGCGGAGCGAATCTATGAGTTGCTGACTCGCCGCAAACACAAAGCGGTTCTCGAACACCATTCTGCGAATAACTCTGATCGATTTGTTTCGCTCATACATGCGCTGCCCACAGCCCAGCCGTTGCATTTGAGCGTAAGTTTGAATTGCTCAGCAGATGGGACAGATTTGTCGGCAGATTGTCGCGTGAGCCGAGGACTGTATGCATGGTTTTTGGCTCGGCAGCGAGTCACCGCGGTTACGCTTTTTAAGGGGATCGGAGTGGGCGCTCGTTCGCTGGACTAGCTGGACTAAGCGACCGCCTTGGGTTGCGATGATTCTTCTGGCCGAGAATGACGTGGATGGCCCATTGAACTTTTGGTGCCCAGTGTGCCAGCGTCCTGAAACCCGCTGAGAGTTTGATGCAATCTCGATTTCCACGGAGGCAGATACTCGACTGTACGGAAGTACCTATTCGCAGTGTTCGACAAGTTGGCTGATCGTGGTTCTGAGCAGTTCTTCGCCACCGAACTGCATGCCGAGTCCTTTAATTTTGTCGCTGACGATCTGGTGTTTGGGAGTCGTTTGGGTTCCCTTGATGATGGCGTTGGAGCCGCTGAGTTCCTTTGCCAGCGTGGCAACGTCAAACTGTGACACGTAACGATCGTAGCAACTGTAGACTTCGCCTGCGTTGTCTTGCGAATGCAGCAGAATATCGGTCGCTTCTGCCACATCAGCCGCGTGAACTTCTTTTCCTCCTCCGTGGCATTCAACCGTTTCGCCGTTCACGACCTGCTTCACCAGATCGAACCACTTGCTGCGTTGGGGCTGGTGATGCAATCCGTAAATGCCGGTAGGTCGCAAAGCGACAATTGGAAAGCCGATGCCAAAGCCATAACTATGCACGAATTGTTCAATCGCCGCCTTGTAGGCTCCATAATGAGTTGTCATCCACAGAGGATGCGTTTCGTCCAGAGGCCGATTGTCGAGAATTTTTTCGTGAACAGCGCAAGTGGAAATGAAGACGAATTTTTTGACTCCCGCTTTTCGGGCCGCTTCAATCAACTGGATTGTACCGACCACATTTTTTTGCGCAAATTCGGCCACATCGCCTTCGGTGCCTCGAAACGATTCTCCGTTGCGATGCAGTCCGGAATGAACAACGGCGTCGCAACCTTGTAGTAAATCTTCGCAGGCTTCGATATCACCGAGTTCTCCATGAGTCCATTCCAGCACGGCTTCTGCTGATTCTGGCTGGTAACAATTGGATTCTGAACGAAACCAGCAGCGGCACGAGTTGCCAACTGCGTGCATCTTTCTCACTATGTGGCGTCCAAGGAAACCTGTTGCTCCGGTAATGGCAACCTTCATAAGATTCTCCACGGATTCGGCGTTTTGCAGAGTCCGCAATTCAATAAGTTTTGTTGTATTAATTTAAAGTGGCTGGGCCGAGGTCACGAAAAGAAGTCATGCTGCAGGCGAAGCTCTGCCTTGATGTTATAGAAACGGATAGCGATTATGGAAGTAGACTGCAGCACCGTCAAAGCGAAGCTTGACGCCGGACACGACTTTGTCTTCATCGACTGTCGCGAACAAAATGAATACGACCTTGTGAAAATTGAGGGAGCAACGTTGATTCCCATGAGCCAGTTTCCGAATCGCGTCGGTGAACTGGAGTCTCACAAAAACAGCGAAATTATCATCCACTGCCATCACGGCGGTCGCAGCATGAACGTCGCCATGTGGCTGAAAGGGCAGGGCTTCACCAACCCGCTAAGCATGGCCGGAGGCATCGACGTCTGGGCTCAGGAAATCGACACCAGCCTGCCACGATACTAACAAGGGCTTCGCCCTTGACCCGGTGGCGTGGCACGCAGAAAGACGTGGAACGCTGGAATCGCCGAGCCGCTCCGTTGTCGCTACGTGTAACAATCGCGGCAGGTTCTTTGGCCAGTTAGCACAGCCGGGGGTGCGCGTTATTTTGATTCCACTAGTACTACAGTCGCACTTGCCTAAAAACGCAGATAATTCTATGACTCGCTCTT